>CAZTHM010000056.1:0-223 GCA_964613505.1 uncultured Acidobacteriota bacterium
GTTCTACGCGTGCCCGGACGTGCCCAACGTAGTCGCGAAGCCCATGTATGTCGATCCACGTTGGAGCGTGTTCTTTAACAAGGCGACAGATCCGAGCAACACGGAGTCCAATGATCACTACTGGTTCAATCCCAATACGTTTGCCGTGGAGGCCCCCGGGACGTTCGGCAATGCGGGCCGCAATATGCTGCGGGGACCTGGGATTGCGAATTTTGACTTTGGC
>CAZTHM010000056.1:239-13063 GCA_964613505.1 uncultured Acidobacteriota bacterium
GGAAAAAACCCGGCTTGAACTTCGGTTTGAGTTCTATAACCTGTTTAACCACACCCAGTTCCATGCGGACGGGATAGACACGGATATCAGTTCGAGCGATTTCGGCCGCCTCAGCCGAGCTCGTGACCCCCGCGTAGTCCAGTTGGCTGCGAAGTTCTACTTTTAGTCGGGTTCTCGCAACCTGAGGTTTTCACCCCGCAGCATCGCCAGGTGCTGCGGGGTTTGTTTTTGAATAAAGCTATCAGCGGTCAGCCGTCAGCTATCAGCAAGCTCCTATGTGCGGGCTGACAGCTGAAAGCTGATGGCTGGTGCCCGCGACTTCGCAGGCCTGATTCCGGTGTCTCGGCAGCGGTCTTTCCGCCGGCCCGTGGCGGCTACTGACTTGCGCCAGAAGATTGTGGTAGCATGTTGAAGCAATAGAGCCATTTTAGCGCGGCCCGCCCAGCGGGCGGGTCGCCAATGCCGTTGTGAAGGGAAGGACAACCCATGTCTGGCCATTCCAAGTGGGCGACCATCAAACACAAAAAGGGCGCGGCCGACGCCCGCCGGGGAAAGATCTTCACCAAGCTCATCAAGGAAATCACCGTAGCGGCCCGCATCAGCGGAGGCGACCCCGACTCCAATCCCCGCCTGCGCACCGCCATCCTCGCCGCCAAGTCAGAGAACATGCCGGCGGACAACATCAAGCGCGCCCTCCAGAAAGGCACCGGCGAACTTCCCGGCGCAACCTACGAGGAATCGGTTTTCGAAGGTTACGGGCCGGGCGGTGTGGCCCTGATACTCGAGGTGGCCACCGACAACCGCAACCGCACGATCTCGGAACTTCGCCACATCCTGGGCAAGAATGGCGGGAACCTCGGCGAGCATGGTTGCGTGGCGTGGATGTTCGCGAAGCGCGGTTCCATCGTCGTGAGCAAAGAGAACACCGACGAAGAAGCGCTGCTCAACCTGGTGACCGAAGCCGGGGCTGAGGATATGCGCGACGACGGCAGCCACTGGGAAATCATCACGCCGCCCGAGGTGTTCCACCAGGTCGTGGACAAGCTCAAGGCCGCCAATGTCACCCCGGTATCCGCCGAAGTCGCCATGGTGCCGCAGTCCAACATCAAGGTCAGCGGCAAGCCCGCGGCGCAAATGCTGCGACTCATGGAAGAACTCGAAGACCACGAGGACATCCAGCACGTGTTCGCCAACTTCGAAATCGAGGAAGCGGAGTTGCACGCGCTGGCCCAGGCGAAGTAGCGCCGGAATTTCCTAGAGCGCCGCGGCGCCTGTCCCGACTTGGTCGGGACGAGCGGCGGTTTCGCCGACCGCGTCAGAGCGGGACCGGCACCCTGGCAGGGCGTCTCACGCGAGGAACTGAACCGTTATCATGGAGATTCTCGGCCGGGAATCCCGGCCCCAACCTGCATTTCGGCGATGCCGCGTTGTCCTCTTCGCGGCCACGGGGTGCCTGGTCTGGTCCACCCTGGGGATCCCCCAAGACTCCCTCCCTCCTGCCAAGCTGACCTACTCCAAAGTCCTCAAGGGTAGCGTTCCCGAGTATCTTTGCATCTCCGTGGACACGAACGGTAACGCGACCTACGAAGCGCGCAAGCTCGACGAACCTCCCTCCGCGCGCCCCCTGAAGCTCTCCCCCGCTACGACGAGCCGGCTCTTTCAATTGGCCGTAGCGCTGGATAATTTCCAGTCCCTCGAACTCGAGAGCCACAAGAAGGTCGCCAACCTCGGCTTCAAGACGTTCACCTACGAGCGCGACGGCCGGACCAACAAGGAGGAGTTCAACTATACGTTGCGCCGGGAAGCGCAGGCACTGACGGAGCTCTTTGAAAAGATCTCCAGCGTCGAGCAGCATCTCGTCGTCCTCGAGCACGCCATCAAGTACGACCCCCTCAGCCTGCCCAAAGAATTGCGCCTCATCCAAATGGACCTCGATAAGCGGGCGCTCGCCGACCCGGAATTGCTGGTCCCGGCGCTGGAAAAGATCGTCCGCAATCCGCGCTTCCTCCACCTGGCCCAGGCTCGCGCCCGGGAAATCCTGCAGCGCCTTCCGAACAACAACTAAACTGGTAGCCCAGGGCAACGTCTCGTTTGAGGTTAGCGCCCGCGGGGGGATGTCCGTCTCTGGATCTCGACTTTTTGTCTCTTGACTTTTCTGGGGAAGTGTGATAGCCTACTATCGAGAGTTGGTGGCAGGCTATGCGGCGAGGCGAGCGCAGTAAGGAAGAGCGGGCAAAGGGTCGACCTGCCGCCCGGCGAACTGGGGCGCGAGGGGGGGATGCGGACGGGCTGGGGGGCTTCTCCGCCCCGGCCAGACGCGCGGGTATTTCTCGCAGGTCGAGCGCCCCGGGGGCCCTTATATATAGGAGGGTACAAAGCTAAAATATCCTTTATAATCAGCGCGTTACAATTTATTGTAGGAGGCAAAGCTAAATATGTTGTTGAAAACAAAGGAGCTGTTGAAAAATTAGGCAAAGCTAAAATGTCCTTGAGAATGAATAGGTTGGACATTTAGCTTCGGTAGGAGAACCTAAATTCGTGCCAATCCGCAGTCAATTCCACCGGCGATTGACCGCGGCTTCCAGGCGCGGAGAGGACGACACCGAGAAAAGACTGGATTTGGCGTCAGCCGTGGAGCGTTCGGCCTCCACCTTCCCGGCTGCATTGCCAGACAATCACAGCGAAAAGAGGCCAGTCGATTCCGGGAACTCTCTGCGTGGCCCCCATCTGTCGGAAAAGAAAGAGTGACGGCTTCCGGCCAGCGATGTCGCGGCCCGGCGACGCTTCGGAACGCCGCGGCGACGGAATTGCTAAACAAGGATTGGCTGGCCATCGCCGCCGGGTTGCCGAATGTCTGCAACCTTCGGAGTGGCCGATGCGTCTAGCTAGGTGTATGATGGCTGCGTAGTTTCCAGCCGACAGGTGTTAGGAGGAGGTCGCCATGAAACCGACATTGCGCCTCGTTAGAGGAGGAGCTGGTCTCCTTGTGTTTGCGGCATTTGCGAGCCTTGCGGTGTGGGCGCAGGAGCAGGAGTTGTCCCACGTCCGCATCGTTCGCCTGAGTTTCACGGAAGGGACGGTGACGCTGCAGCGGGCGGACGTCGAGGAGTGGGCGACGGCCCCGGTGAACACTCCCATCCAGGAAGGCTTCAAACTCTCGACGGCGGAAAACTCGTTTGCGGAAGTCGAGTTTGAGAATTCCTCGACGGCGCGGATCGGGCAGCTTTCCCAGCTCGAGTTCACGCAGCTCGCTCTCCTGCCCAGCGGCGGCAAAGTCAATCGCCTGACTCTCCAGCAAGGCTATGCAACGTTTAATATCATCCCGGAAGGTGATGACTTCTACGAAGTGGCGGTGGGTGAAGCCACCCTCCGGCCCCAAGGCAAATGCCGGTTCCGCGTGGATTTCGAACAGGGCATGCTCCAGGTCAAAGTCTTCAAAGGCTCGGTGGAGATCGCCAGCCGCGAAGGCAACGGCACGCTGGGAAAGAACACCGTGCTGGAGGTGCGCCCGGGCGAAGATCAGCCCTTCCAGATCTCGCAAGGCATCACCAAGGACGCCTGGGACGAGTGGGTGGAAGAGCGCGAGAACCGCGTACAAATGGCCCGCAACCAGGGAGCGCCGGCACCCTATTCCAACAATGTCAGCGACCTTCTCTATGGGTTCATGGACCTCGCATCTTACGGCGACTGGGTCTCAGTGCCCGGCTATGGCTATGGCTGGACGCCCTATGCCAACATGAACTGGTCGCCCTTCACCGCCGGCCGCTGGTGTTGGTATCCCAGCTTTGGGTACACCTGGATCTCGACGGAACCGTGGGGTTGGCTGCCCTACCACTACGGCAACTGGATTTATGAGCCCGGCTACGGCTGGGTTTGGATTCCGAATACCTTCTCGGGCTGGTCGCCTGCCGTGGTCTCCTGGTATCGCGGGCCAGGCTGGGTCGGCTGGGCCCCCATGTCACCCCGACTGGGCGGGAGCACGTCCGCAGGCGGGAGCCCAGGGTTGAACCATTGCCCGCAACCGCGTGGTTGCGTGACGACCGTGCATGAGGACACCCTGAGACATGGCCGACCGGTGATCCCCAACCGTCGGGACGACATCGACGCGCGCGAAGGGCGCATCGTCGGGCGCCCCGAAATCCAACCCGAACGGTTGGCGCGACTACCAGGAGAACCGCGCGCTTACGGCGCAGGATACCGTAGCGGCCACCTTGAGAATCGAGACGCGACCGCGGCAGGCCGCGTGATCTCGAATCGGCCTTCGGTTGATGCCGGCGGGGGGACAGCTCCGGCTCGCTCCGGGATCGTCTTTGACCCCGAACAGCGCCGCTATGTCAACGACTCCTGGCATCGGTCCGTTCCTGCCCCAACCGGTGAAATAGGAGGGGGTGGAGCGCCTGCGTCTCTCACCCACGCCGGAAGACCTGGCCCCGTAACCAACTATCCCGTTCCGGCAACAACTGGACCCTCTGGCGACCGGCCGGGATTCGACAACCGGAACGAGCCGGGCGTCAGCACATCCGGTTGGGGGGAAGATGACCAACCGGGATGGCGTCGCGCACCCGGCCATGATGCTCGGGGCGGAGGGCCGCGGTCAGGCGGACACGACTCTTCGGCGGGATCGTCGGAGCGCCCTGCGCCGGTATCGGTGGGCCGATCGGAGGGCGGTTCGCGCTCCACAGCAGACCGGGGCTCATCCTCGGGAAGCAGCCGCAGTGGTGGCGATCGCGGCGGACCTTCCGGTCGCTCGGATAGCGGCGGTAGCCGCAACAGCGGTGGGAATTCCGGCGGCAGCTCGCGCAGTTCTGAGGGCTCGAGCGGCGGATCGAGCAGCAGCTCTCACAGCTCAGGAGGCGGTGGCTCCTCGAGTTCCGGGGGCTCGAGTAGTGGTGGTGGTGGTGGTGGTGGCTCATCCAGCTCGGGTGGTGGAGGTGGCTCCTCCAGCTCGGGTGGTGGATCGCACTCCAGCAATCCGCGGCACTAGAAATTGACAGATTCACGACGGGCTGGGCCTTGGCACTGCACTTGCGGCCCAGCCTTTTTCTTTGGTTCAGGGCAAGGTGATTCAGGAAACGATGATGCCGGCATAGCCGACCACCGCGGACCGGTCGCCACTGGTGTCGGCGGAGGTGGCGTACTTGATGAGTTCGGCCTTTTGCGCGCCCATTTCCTTGGCGAAGGTGAGCATCGCGATGGTGGGGCCATAACCGCACATGGAGATATCCTCGCGGCGCAGCACATCGTAGAGCCCTGCCGCATCAAGTTCCAGAATCCTGTCGATCGCTTTGCGATCCTTGATCCGCGTGATGCCGTCGGGCTCGTAGTGGTTCATATCGCTGGAAGCGACGACCAGGAAGGGTTTGTCGCTGCGGCGCGCTGCCTGGGCCAGGCCCCGCCCCAGCGATTCCAGGCTGGCGTAGCCGCCCACGCCGATGGCAATGGGCACAAAACTGAATGTCTTCACCATCCGCTGCAGGAAGGGTAGTTGAACTTCCAAGGAGTGCTCGTCGGCGTGGGCGGCGGCATCATCCGTGACCAGGTGGCAGCCTTGATGTACGGACTTGGCGAGCGCGCTATCGACGGCCACCTGCCCGAGCGGCGTCTGCCAACTCCCCGACGACATCATCGCCAGGGGCGCTCCGCGCCCGGTGTGGTTGGGGCACAAGATGACATACGCCGGGCGCGCGGGCAGTTGCCGGAAAACGGCGCCCGCCACGTGGCCCGAATACATGTAGCCGGCGTGGGGAACGACACAGCCTAACGCTTTCTCAACTTTCTCGGCCGAATCTGCGCCTGGCCCCAAGTACTTGTCCAGGTCGCGCGCGAGGACATCCGCTTTGCCGGGATAGAACCGCCCGGCCACGGCGGGGGGGCGGACAGCTTGTGGCTGCATGGGCAAAATCGTAGTCCGGGCTGGGGCGCGAGTCAAGGGCGAGAGGAATTGGAGTCGCTCGCCGGCCCGAGGATGGCGCGACCAAGCGCGGATATTGAAAGGGAGGGGGAAGATTCAGCGCGAGTCATCTTCCACGCTGATCTTGAGGGCCCGGAGGAATTGGGCGTCCTGGTTGCTGAGATGGAATTCCGTCTCGCGCCGCTCCTGGGGGGTGAGCTTCTGGCGGTGCACCAGATTGGCTTCGCCCCGCTTGTTGAACCCGATGGTGACCTCGAGCACCAGGAACAGGTCGTAGCCCGCGCTGCGGATCCGGCCCATGACATCCGCAATGCGCTCCGACTCCGCCAGGGACTCGTTGATGGCGTGACCTAGTTCCTTGACCAGGCGTTTGAAATTGTCGTCCAGTTCCAATGGCCACCCGAATTCCTGAATCGTTCGAACCTATTTGGGATTCTAGGGTCCGCCTCGGGGGCTGTCAAGGCAAAAGGCCCCAGGGTTTGACTGTGCCGCGATTCCTCCATAAGATAGCAGGAGTTGGAGTCGATTGGATATTGGCCTCATGGGGAGTACTGCTTTGGGAAAGCTCAGCGAACTTCTCTCCAGTTGGATGCGGCACGCCGAGCGGATGTTTCATGTGCTCGTGGGTGTGGTTTTTCTGGTTCTCGCCTTTGCCGGGGCCACGGTGTCGATCACGGAGTGGCAATACTACCAGCGCTCCCCCTCCCAGGGACTGCTGCGGTTCGGGCTCCTGGCGTCTTTTTCCGTGTTGTTATTCATATTTTGCTTATATTCCTTCTTGAAAGCGCGCAGCGTGAGATAGGTGTCGGGTTTCAGGTGTCAGGTGCCGGGTTTCGGAAGGTGTGATGCTTTGATTGGAAGCCTGACTTTGGCGGTTCGTCCCTGAAACCCGAAACCTGACACCCGACACCTGGGTGAACGATGGCTTCCCGCGAGAGCAAACCGGACAAATCGAAGTTGCGGACCGCCTCGGGCCTGGAACTCGGGACCTTCTCCACGCCCCAAGACCTTGCCGGCTGGGATGGCGAGCGGGAACTCGGCTTTCCGGGAGAATATCCCTACACGCGAAGCGTCTATCCCACAGGCTACCGCAGCCGGTTGTGGACGATGCGGCAGTATGCCGGCTACGGATCGGCCGCGGAGTCAAACGCGCGATTCCGCTACCTGCTGGAGCAGGGCCAGACCGGGCTTTCCGTGGCCTTCGACCTCCCGACGCAGATCGGTCTCGATTCCGATCATCCTCAGGCGCGCGGTGAAGTGGGCCGCGTCGGCGTGGCCATCAATTCGCTCGATGACATGGAAATTCTCTTCCGCGAAATCCCGCTCGATCGGGTTTCCACTTCCATGACCATCAACGCCACGGCGGCGATTCTCCTGGCGCTTTATTTTGCGGTAGCGGAAAAACAGGGCGCGGACCTGGGGAGAATCTCGGGCACGGTTCAAAACGACATTCTCAAGGAGTACATCGCCCGCGGCACCTACATCTTTCCCCCCGGCCCGGCGCTGCGCGTTGTCACCGATATTTTCGCCTTTTGCCACGAGCACGCGCCGGAATGGAACACGATTTCCATCAGCGGCTATCACATCCGCGAGGCGGGCTCGACCGCAATTCAGGAAGTTGCCTTTACACTCGCCAACGGAATCGCGTACGTCGACGCGGCGCGTTCCCGCGGGCTGGACGTAGACGGCGTCGCGCCCCGGCTCTCCTTCTTCCTGAACGCGCATAACGACTTTCTGGAGGAGATCGCGAAATTCCGCGCCGCACGGCGGCTGTGGGCACGCATCATGCGCGAGCGCTTCAAGGCCCAAGACCCGCGCTCCTGGATGTTTCGCTTCCACACCCAAACCGCCGGCAGCGCGCTCACGGCGCAACAACCCGACGTGAACATCGTGCGCGTGACCCTCCAGGCGCTGGCGGCGGTGCTGGGGGGGACGCAGTCGCTCCACACCAACGCTCGCGATGAAGCCCTGGCTCTCCCCACGGAAGCGTCGGCGCTGCTCGCGCTGCGCAGCCAGCAGATCATCGCCCAGGAGAGTGGTGTCTCGAATACGATCGATCCTCTCGGCGGCTCGTACTTCATCGAGGACCTCACCAACCGCATCGAACGGGGCGCTGAGGAATACATCCAGAAGATCGATTCGATGGGAGGCGTCCTGCGCGCCATCGAGACGGGATACATCCAGCGGGAAATCCAGCAGGCGGCCTATGAGTATCAGAAGCAGATTGAGTCCGAGGAGCGTGTCGTGGTCGGCGTGAACAAGTACACTGCCGAGGGCGCGGCTCCCCCACCCATCCATCGCATCGATCCGGGAATCGAACGCGTCCAGGTCGAGCGTCTCAAGAATCTGCGCGCTCGCCGTGATAACGCGTGCGTCGCCGCCGCCCTGAAAGAGGTTGAAGCCACCGCGCGCTCGGACCGCAACCTGATGCCCGCCATCCTCGCGGCCGTGAAAGTCTACGCCACGGTCGGCGAAATCTCCGATGCCCTTCGCAAAGTTTTCGGTGAGTACCAGGAGTCTGTGGTGATTTAGGAGCGGCGACGAGCGCAGAGGGACAGGCGATTCGTCGAATGGCAGGTGTTGGAGGTTTGCGGAACGGGTTGACCTTCCGAGCCCGAGTTGCATATACTAAGTCCCATTGGAGTGGGATTTAACTATGGGACATCAAAGAACCCACGTGATTCTGCCCGAAGCGTTGATAGCTGAAATTGACGCGTTCGTCGGACAGCGTAAACGCAGCGCCTTCCTCGCGGAAGTGGCCGCGCGAGAACTTCGACGCCGCCGTTTGCTTGCGATCCTCGCCAGTGACAAACCCGCTTGGGAGTCTGCCGACCACCCTGATATCGAGAAGGCCGGCGGAGCCGCAGCGTGGGTGAAGAAGTTGCGACGTGAGTGGGACCGGGCTTCGAAGCGCCGCTCCCGGCCAAAACGCGGATGACCATTTTGCTCGATACTTCGATCATCATCGACGCCCTCCGGAATCGCCGTGGGCGACGCGGGCTGTTGCGGTCGCTGCTCGAACAAGGCCACGAGCTGGCCTGCTGTGCCGTTAACGTCGCGGATGTTTACTCCGGCATGCGGCCGCACGAGGCCGAAGAAACAAGCGCACTTGTGGAAAGCCTGGCGTACGTCCAGATCAGCCGGGAAGCGGCCCGGACCGCCGGAGAAATGAGGCTGGAGTTGCAGCAAAAGGGAAAGACTCTCAGCCTGCCTGACGCCATCATCGGAGCTGTGGCCCTCCGCGAGGGCTTGACAGTCGCTACCGATAACGTCCGCGATTTTTCGATGCTCCGTCTGGAATTACTGCCCCTGCAGGGAGAGTGACCACCATGGCAAATCTGACATTTCTCGGTGCAACCGGAACCGTCACGGGTTCCAAGTATCTCCTGGAAGCCAGCGGCGAGCAGTTGATGATCGACTGCGGGCTGTTTCAGGGTGCAAAGGAGCTGCGCCTCCGCAACTGGGCTGAGCTGCCGGTCAAACCTTCAAGCATCCAGTGGCTGGTCCTGACGCACGCGCACCTCGACCACGTTGGGTACATCCCGCGGCTCATCAAGGACGGCTTTCGCGGGCAGATTCTGGCCTCCCCGCCGACCGTGGAGCTGGCAAGCCTGGTGCTGCCGGATTCGGGCCACCTGCAGGAAGAAGACGCCGAGCACGCGAATTTCAAAGGCTTCAGCAAACACAAGCCCGCGCTGCCTCTCTACACCTACGAAGAGGCGGTGAAGTCCCTCGAGTCGTTTCGCGCCGTGGATGAGTCAAACCCCCTGGAACTCTCTTCTCACTTCACGCTGCGATTTCACCGCGCCGGTCATATTCTGGGCGCGCGCATGGTCGAGGTGACGGTCCGCGAGAATGGCGCCACACGCAAAGTGCTCTTTGGCGGCGACCTCGGCCGTTTTCCGCAACTGATTCTCCACGAGCCGGAAGTGCCGGACGGCGCCGATTATCTGCTGGTGGAATCCACTTACGGCGACCGTCTCCACCCGCAGGACGACTTCCGCGCCCGCCTCGCCGACGTCGTCCAGAGCACCGCCGCGCGCGGTGGAACGGTCGTCGTTCCTTCCTTCGCCGTGGGGCGGACGCAGGAACTCCTCTACCTTTTCCGCGAGCTGATCGAGCAGGGAAAGATGAATTCGCTTCCCGTCCACGTGGACAGCCCCATGGGAATCGATGTGACCGACATCTACATGCGGCACAAGGAAGAGCATGACCTGGAAACGCAAGCGGTCACTTCACGCGGCGACAAACCCTTCTCTCCACCGGAGGTCCACTTCGATCGCACTCGCGAGCAATCCATCGCTCTCAACCAGGCGCACTTTCCCATGATCATCATCTCCGCCAGCGGCATGGCGACGGGCGGCCGCGTCGTCCATCACCTGGAACGTTGCCTGCCCGACCATCGCAACACGGTGTTGTTTGTAGGCTTCCAGGGCGCCGGCACGCGCGGCCAGATCATTCTCTCGGGAGCCGAGTCGGTGAAGATGCACGGGCGCGAGGTGCGCATCCGCGCCCACATCGAGAGGATGGAAAACCTCAGCGCCCACGCCGACTACGGCGAAATCCTCGGCTGGCTGGGCCAGTTCCGCAAGCCGCCGCAAAGGACGTTCCTCGTCCACGGGGAGCCCAAGGCGGCGGAAGCGTTGAAATCGAAGGTGACGCAGAAACTGGGCTGGAATGTCTCCGTTCCACAATACCTGGAGCGAGTCGCGCTGTAGGAATCGAGCCTTCGGTTACGAGGTCCCCACTTCTGCCTTGGCCCGCGCCAGCAGCGCCTTCATGTACCCGACCGTGTAGGCATAGCCCACCTTGTGGCCGCCCGCCATCTGCGGAACGTGGTCGGGAATGGCGATACCGTCGAAGCGGACTTCGGCCAGAGCTTTCATCACCTTGTACATGTCCATATAGCCGTCGTCCACGACCGTCTCAACGAAGTGGGGCAGCGGCGCGTTCACGTTGCGGAAGTGAATCTTGAAAAGCTTGCGTTGCTTGCCGAAATGGTGGATTGCCTCGACCACGCTCTTCCCCATGAGCGGCCCGCCTTCCAGCCACGTGCCGCAGCACAGGCACACTCCCACGTTGGGACTGTTGGCGATTTCGAGGGCGCGGACGTAGCCGTCGAAGTTGCCGAAGATGCAGCGCGGCACGCCCGCCAGTTCCGGCACGGGTGGATCGTCGGGGTGAATGCCGATGCGAACTCCTTCCTGCTCCGCCACCGGCGCGACCGCTTTGATGAAGTAGGTGTAGTTCTCCCAGATTTCTTCCTTCGTGTACGCCCGGCCGTGAGACAGCGGGCCGCTGAAAACCTTTCCATCCCAGTGGCCCTTGGGGTCTTTCGCCGAATCGAAGGCGCGCGCGACCGCGCCGCCGCGCGTCGTCTCCTCGGCGGAACTCCAGATGCCGTTCCCCATGTGGGCGTAAGTCGTGTAATGGATCCCGACTTTGCCCAAATTGCGGAGATACGTTTTGTATTCCTCGATTTTGGCGTCGCGCCCCGGGAGGTTCAGCGTCACCTCCGGCATGTTGTGGACATTGATGTTGCCGATGTTCCAGACTTTGATCCCAAAGCCTTCTGCCTTTTCTTTCAGGCGCCGGAAATTCTCGAGCGTGGCCTGGTCGCCGCGCGTCCAGATGCTGACGTACTCGACGCCCATTTGCCGGACAAACTGATAGTCCTCGTCCGGGGAATCGCCATTCAGTTGGGCGCAGATCTTGATTCCCGGCGGAAATTCAGGAAAGACGGCGTTGCCACGCGCGGGCAGGGCAAAGAGCGGCGACCCGCCCAGCGCCCCGGCCAAAGCCAGCTTGGCGAAGTTCCTCCTTCCCGAATCTATCCGGTCGTCTCGGGTTGTTTCGACGATCGCATTTGGCAGGCGGTCAGCAGCCATGATTTGTCCTCCCTGAGGGTGGCATTCCGCAATCGAACGCGCGCGGCGATTCACGCTTATCCCTCAGCCCAAGCGCCGAGTAGACGCCGCAGCAGGACCAGTTGGCCCAGATGGTAGGCGTTGTGATCGGCGACGAGCAAAGCCTCGCGCAGAATCGTCTGCCCTTCGCCGTGCGGAATCTTGGCGAGCAGATCCGTCTTGGGACTGGCGACAAGTTTCTGCATAGCCTTCAGGTCTGATCGGAAAGCCCTGAGGCTCTCCTCCCACGCAGCTTCGTTAGGGGGCGCGTCGCCCGCGGGCCAGTAACCGCGCGGCCAATCGGGTGAAACATGTTTGGCGTCGCGGCTGAACTCGAGAATGTCCCACTGCGCGATGCGCAGGTGTTCGAGGAGCGACCAGGGAGTGAATGGCACGCCGGCAGGTTTTGCGCCGCGCAGGTTGGCGGGCAGGTCCGCAATTGCTTTCTCAAAGTCCAAGTGCCCGCCGCCTCCCCGCAACAGGTAGAGCACGTGCTGGCGCAGGGCTTTGTCAGCTCGCGTGAAATCACGCGAGGCTGCAGCCTTCGAGCGCGGCCGTGATTTGCGGCTTCCCTTCCGCTTCAGAGTTTTCTTCGGCATGGCTGATTCCCTCCTTCGCCCAAGTCATGACTTCGCCGTCGCGAATGGCCCAACGAATCGCGCTTCAACTTGCCGGAGCTGGCGGTGAGGAGACGGTTCCCGGGGGATCCAAGCCGAGCGCCGCCGCGATGCCGCGCATGGCGTCGATGCAAAAGGCGATATGCTCGTCGAGAGGGCGGCCCAATTCCTCCGCTCCCTTGGTGATGTCCTCGCGACTGACGGCGCGCGCAAAAGCTTTGTCCTTCATCCGCTTGCGCACCGATTTGGCTTCGAGCGTGGCAATGCGGTCAGGCCGCACGTAGGCGCACGCGGTGATGAATCCGGCAAGTTCGTCGCAGGCAAAAAGCACTTTCGCCATCAACGTGTCGCGCGGCACTCCGCTGTAATCCGCATGCCCCAGAATCGCGC
>CAZTHM010000057.1:0-7981 GCA_964613505.1 uncultured Acidobacteriota bacterium
GGTAATTTGCCCCGTGATGTCGTCGATCTCCTCCATCTCCCCATCTTCGCCCCCCGGCGCCGTGGTCAGTTGGGTGAATGAAATTGCTGGCGTGACGGAGAGATCGGCCTGGATGGAGTCGTTGAGGTTGAAGTCCAGCAATAGGCCGGCTGGTTGGTTGGCGGTTATGGTGAGGGGAAACGGCGCGCCCGAGAAAGTTATGGAAGCCGGACTGAGCGTGGGGTGCAATTCACACGTGGCGCCGTTGGCGCAGCTCCCGATGGCCGCGCCGGAATTATTGAAGATAGTCATTTCAGGATTCGCGAAGCTTACTGCAATGCTGTCGTAGGTCCCTGCCGCCACGGGCGCGGTGCTGAGGAACGCTTTTTCAACTTGCAGATGCTCGACCTCGACCCGGATAGGTTCGCCCGTAATCAGCGGAACGCTGCTGCTCGAGGAAACCAGGGTGGCTCCCGTTACGTCGATCTCAAAGGAAAGGATCGTCACTCCGGCGGGTGGCGTGTCCCGCATGGTCAAGCTCATGGGTGCGGAGCCTACTTGGGCGGGTGGTGTAATCGAGGTTGTCGTACCTCCCCCGCAACTTGCCAGCAAAAGCAGAGATACGACGAGACTTGCATGCATCATGCGCGTTGATCGCATCGGAACCCTCCCCAGGACATACTTGTACCGCTAGGCTTAACGGTCTGTAGATAAGCAATTCAATTGCCATGCCATCAATTGCCGTAAGCGTATGAATGGAAACCACTTGAAGGCATCCTGACGTGCGTCAAACTCTCAGATGACTCCCCAAAAATTCATATCTTCGACAAAAACTTCACGGATTTGCGCTCACTTGCTCACACGGGATTTGATGACGATGGGAGTGCCGGCGAATCCGAAGCGCTCACGAATGCGATTGACGAGGAAGCGCTCGAAGGAGAAGTGCAGCTTGCTGGAGCGGCTGGTGAAGGCCACAAAGATCGGCGGCGCCACTCCCGCCTGGGTCAAGTAGTAAAGGCGTTGACGCTTGCCGTGCGGGCCGAGCGGCGCGGGCGCGCGCTCGAAATCCACTTCCTGTAGAAAGCGGTTCATCTCTGCCGTTCCGATTCGCTTTTGGCGGGCAATCGCCACTTCCACGATGGCAGCGAGAAGCTTCCCCAGGCGCTGCTTCCTCAGCGCCGAAATGAAGACAATGGGCGCATAGTCCAGGAACTTCATCCGCTCGCGAATCATCTCGGTGAACTCGTGGGTGGTCGTCGGACCCTTTTCGATCGCGTCCCACTTGTTGACGACAATCACCGTAGACCGTCCGCTCTCGTGGGCGTAACCACCGATGTGAGTGTCGACCGCCGACACACCTTCCGCCGCGTCAAGGATCAGCAGCGCCACGTCGGCGCGCTCCAGGTGCTTGCGCGCCTGGATGACGCTGAGTTTCTCCGCCAGCAATTTGGTTTTTCCCTTGCGCCGAATGCCCGCCGTGTCAATTAGCCGGAACCGCCGGCCGTCCTGCTCGAATTCGGCGTCCACGGCGTCGCGCGTCGTGCCGGGCAGGGGCGTGACGATCGACCGCTCCTCTTCGAGCAGGGAATTGAGCAGCGTGGACTTGCCGACGTTCGGTCGGCCGATGATGGCGACGCTGATGGGTTTGGTTGTAGCGGCGATGTCCTCATCGCCGTCAGATGCAGTAGAACCAGCCTCATCGCTCCGGCGGTCGGAGACCGCCGCCACAGCAGATGGCTTGCATTTTGGGAAATCCTTGGTCACGTGGTCGAGCAAGTCGTCCACTCCCAACCCGTGCTCGGCGGAAAGCGGAAATAGATCACGAATTCCCAGGCGATGGAATTCCGCGGCCAGCGGCGAATGCTGAGCCATGTCCACTTTGTTGACGGCGAGCGCAAGCGGCTTGCCCGTTTTGCGCAGCAACGCGGCGAGTTCTTCGTCGAGTGGCACAATGCCCTGCCGCGAATCCACGACGAGGACCAATTGCGCCGCCTCTTCAATGGCGACGCGCGCCTGGCGGAAAATCTCGGAGGGGATCAGTTCCTGCTCGGCGGGAATCATGCCGCCGGTGTCCACGACTTCGAATTCCTTTCCCAGCCACTCCGCCGGCGCGTAAAGGCGGTCACGCGTCATGCCGGGCTCGTTGCCGACCAGCGCGCGGCGGCGCCCGCAAAGGCGATTGAACAACGTGGACTTGCCGACGTTGGGGCGGCCGAGAATGACGACGCGAGGAAGAGGCATCGGAATACCAAAAGGCAAATTTCAAATGGCAAAAGTCAAAGCGCTCAAATCGTGAAACAGTCCGGCAAGTCCCAACGCTGGCGAAATCTCCAAACCGTCAAGCATGTTGTCAGGAAATACAGCGGGGAGCCAGCTCATTCCGCTGCTATGGTATCCTTTCAATGTTCCGCGACCGAACGGATGAGCGTGAGATATTCAAACAACCCACGTTAGACTCCCCATTGAGGGTGTGTCAAGCCGATGCGCTACTATCCCATATTCCTTGACGTTCGCGGGCGGCCCGCTGTAGTGGTTGGCGGCGGAAAAGTGGCGGAGCGCAAAGTGCGGAAGCTCGTGCGCGCCGGGGCGCAGGTTCGAGTCATCAGCCCCGATTTGACGCCGGGGCTCGAGCGGCTGGGGCTGCAGAAGAAAATTCAGGTAACCCGGCGCTGCTTTCGCCAAGGCGATATCCCCGCCGGATCACGCCGGGAAGCGCCTCTCTTTGTTATCGCCGCGACGAATGACTCTGCTGCCCAGCGTGCAGTTCGGGAAGAGGGCCGGGCCGCCGGGGCGCTCGTCAACGTCGCGAGTGACCCCGCGCTATGCGATTTCATCGTCCCGGCTTCATTCACTCGGGGCAACCTGCATATTGCCATTTCAACTTCGGGCAAAGATCCAGCCTTAGCGCGATTCCTCCGGCAGCGGCTTTCTGTGGAAATGAAGAAAATCAAAAGTCAGAAGGCAAAGCTCAAAAGGCAAAAGTAGAGACCGAAGAGCGGACAGCAAAATTTGGAAATCAAAACTCGGTATTGGTACTTGCCTGCCAAATCTTAACGGGTTGCCGGAAAGTTGGGGTCAAAAACGGATGCCTGCTAACTGTCGACTGTGGACTGCTACTTTTGATTTTTGACTTTTGATTTGCTTTTCGCTTATGACGACGCCCATCAAGAAAGCACCGGAAAAGCTCCCCCTGGAGAAGATCTTCGGCCCCACCGGCTGGCTGGCGCGCAACCATCCCAACTACGAATATCGGAAAGGCCAGCTCGAGATGGCGGAAGCGGTCGAGTCGGCGCTCGAAAATCGTCGGCATCTGATCGTCGAGGCAGGGACGGGCACGGGAAAGACGCTGGCGTATTTAGTGCCGATCATTCGCAGCGGCCGGCGCGTGGTGATTTCCACGGGCACCAAGAATCTCCAGGAGCAAGTATTTTTCAAAGACATTCCTTTTCTCAAGAAGCTGTTTCCGGAACTGCGCGTCACGCTGATGAAGGGCCGGCAGAACTATCTCTGCCGGCAGAAGCTCTACGATGTCGAAAAACAGCCCGTCCTGAGCGGCCTCCAGGAAGTGGAGCTTTACGCGCAGATCCGCGAATGGGAGAAGCTGACCCAAACCGGCGACCGGGCGGAATTGGAGAATCTTCCCGACACCAGCGAGTTGTGGCAGCGCATCGACGCCCGGCGCGAGACCTGCACGGGCCAGAAGTGCGAGCAGTTCGAACGCTGCTTCATCACCTGGATGCACCAGCGGGCGGCGGAATCGGACATCCTGATTGTAAATCACCACCTTTTTTTCGCCGACCTGGCGCTGCGCCAGATGGAATACGCCAGTCTGTTGCCCGACTACTCGGCGATTGTTTTCGACGAGGCCCACGACATCGAAGACGTGGCGACGAGGTATTTCGGCCTGCAAGTCTCGAACTACCGCGTGGAAGAAGTGGCGCGCGACACCGAGGCCACACTGCGCTTGAAGGGGCTGAAGAGCGCTGAGATTCTGGCGGCCGTGGCGAGTCTGCGCCGCCGCTCGGACGGTTTCTTTGACCTTTTCCCCTCGCACGACGGCCGCACCAGTTTTGACAACCGCGAAGAGTTTCTGGAAATCCACCGAGGTGAATATTCCGCCCTGCTCAACGCTTTCGTGCAACTGGAGACGGAGCTCAGTCGTTTGAAGGAACGGCCGGAGGAGATTAACAATCTGGCGCGGCGCGCGGTCGAGCTGCGAAAAGCCTTTGAGACCGTGCTGGAGTCGAAAGATCGCAATCTCGTTTTCTGGTGGGATCGGCGCGGCCGCGGCGTGTTCCTCGAAGCATCGCCCATTGATGTTTCGGCGCTGCTCCGCGAGCGGCTGTTTGAGAAGGTGGAATCGGTGGTGCTGACTTCCGCCACGCTCGCCGTAGCGGGAACTTTCGATTTTCTGAAACACCGGCTGGGAGTACAGAACGCCAGGGAAACCATCCTCGACTCGCATTTCGATTATGGGCGGCAGGCGCTGCTTTACACGCCGCTGCACTTGCCCGATCCGCGCTCGCCGGATTTCGGCCGGCTCGCCGCCGAAGAGGTGTCGCAAATCCTCAAAGCGACGCGCGGCCGGGCTTTCGTTCTGTTCACTTCGCACCAACAAATGCGAGACGTCTATGAGCGGGTGCGACGCCGCGTCCGCTACCCGATGCTCTTGCAGGGCACCGCGCCGCGCACGGCGCTGCTCGATCGCTTCCGCTCCACGCCGCACGCTGTGCTCTTCGCAACCAGTTCCTTCTGGCAGGGTGTGGACGTCCAGGGCCAGCAATTGAGCGCGGTGATCATCGACCGCCTGCCGTTCGCCGTGCCGTCCGATCCGGTGGTCGCAGCGCGCATTCGGATGATTAACGAAGACGGCGGGAATGCCTTCACTGAGTATCAGACACCGGAAGCCGTCATCGCGCTCAAGCAGGGGTTCGGGCGCCTGATCCGCAGCGAAGATGACCGCGGCGTGCTGGTCATCCTGGACCACCGCATGGTCCGCAAGCCTTACGGCCGAGTCTTTTTCGAAAGCTTGCCGCACTACCGCAAAACCGACAAGCTGGAAGAAGTAAGAGCTTTCATGCGAGAATGCTGAGGCGCGCTGTGTCGCGCCAGGGGCTAATCCCAAACAGGCCGATCGGATCGGTACATCACTTCGAGGAGGAAATCTTATGAGGTTCAAGACTCTCTGGGCAATCGTTTCTCTGTTCGCGCTGGCTGTGACGGCCAGTGCGCAAACAAAAATCTCCGGCACTGAGGTTTGCGGCAAGCCGGACCAACAGCAAATGCTTGAAGTCGGCGACCAGCCAGGCCATACGCTGGGAGTTCAGCAGATTAAATGCACCTGGAGCAAGATGGAGATCGAGGGCAGCGCCGTAAAGGACAGTCTTACGACCATCGCGGTCGATGCCCGCGGCAACAAGTTAAATGTCCGGGGGTACGACATTGCAACCATGGCCAGTGGTGACAAAGCTTTCGTGCGCTTCCAGGGCGCGGTCACGCTCAAGGACGGCGCAGTAGTCACCGACGACGGAAAGTGGAGCTTCAGTGGCGGCACAGGAAAGCTGAAGGGGCTCAAAGGAGTAGGAACTTACAAAGGCAAGGGAACCCCTGAAGGGGGAGAGACGTTTGAAATCGAAGGCGAGTATACGCTTCCGAGCAAGTGATTCATCCATCCTTTGTGATGGCAAACGGGGCGGCCTCGGCGGTCGCCCCATTGGCTTTGGCGAGGACTTCATTGCCAGGGTGAATCGCGGTAGTATGAAAGGTCAGGTTCCTAGAGGGGAATGGCATGTACGAAATCACCGTTGATTACTCCTTTGCGGCCGGACACGCCTTGCGCGGTTACAAGGGCAAGTGCGAGAACGTGCATGGGCACAATTACAAGGTCCGTGTAACCGTGGGCGGCGAAGAGCTTAATTCCATTGGTCTGGTAATGGATTTCGTGGATCTGCGGGCAGCCATCAAAGCGCTTGCCGAGTGCCTCGATCACCGATTCATGAACGATATCCCGCCATTCGATAAAATAAATCCCTCAGCAGAAAACCTGGCGAAGTATTTCTACGATGGGTTGGACCCCACGACACGCGCGCACGGGTTGCGGGTTCAGTCGGTTACCGTCTGCGAAACGGATATAACCTCAGCTACATTTCGGCCCTGAAGAATTGGAAGACGCGGCAAGCTTTCCAGCCTGGCAGGTCTCTCACCAAGTCCAGAAGGCTACGGCAGGATGGACGTCCGCGTGGTGCTGCTGGGAGCAGACGCCTTCTTTGCAGTAGTAAACGTCTTCGCACCAACGGCATCGCTTCAAGCTCTCTTTATCGCGGATAGTGCCACAGATCGCGCAGGCTTCCAGGAGGTCGGCCACGACGTGGCGGGAATAGGTCCGCCAATTGTCATTCACTTCGTGCTCTTCCCGAATCTTCGCAAGTTCATCATTCGTGAGCATAGCCACCTCCGCGCCTTGCTCGCTCACCCGGATTAGATGCAAGGCAAGGGCCAAGGGGAGGACTGGCTTGTTGAATGTCCGCGCTCAGACCTAACCCTTGTAGGTTCAGTGGGTTACGGTTTCGTTTGGTGTTCCTTGGGTACGGGGGATGGAACGAACGTGCCGGGCCTCAGCCGTAATTGAGACAGGCGATGACACTTTTCTGTATCAATATGGGAAAAAGTGAAACCCTTTTCACAGGGCGGAATTCAAATCATGTAGAATAATATCCCCGGCAGATCACGGTGATGGCGGCGAAATGGTTGTAACAGAGATATTTAAGTCAATCCAGGGTGAGTCCACATTTGCCGGCCTCCCGTGTGTATTTGTCCGTCTAACCGGCTGCAACCTCCGGTGCCATTGGTGCGACACTGCTTACGCATTCCAGGGCGGGAACAAAATGTCACCAGAGGAGGTCGTCCGTCGTGTCGAGCAATTGGGAGGAAGGCTTGTGGAATTCACCGGAGGCGAGCCCCTCTTGCAGAAAGAAGTCGTCCCGCTTGCCGTGCAGCTCCTTTCCCTGGGGCGGCAGGTTCTGATCGAAACCAGCGGCGAGCGTTTTGTGGGGGAACTGCCCAAGCCAGTCGTGAAAATCGTGGATGTAAAGTGCCCCGGGAGCGGTGAGAGCGGCAAGTTCTGCTTCGATAACTTCGATGTCTTGGAGCGCAAGGACCAGATCAAGTTCGTCATTCTGGACGAAGCCGATTATCAATACGCCCGCGAATTCCTCGACCGGCACAGCGTTCGCAGCCGCGTTGATGAAGTGGTTTTTTCTCCTGTCTTCGGACAGCTTGCACCGCGCGAACTCGCCGAATGGATTTTGCGCGACGGCCTGGAAGTGCGTCTCGGACTTCAATTGCACAAATTCATCTGGGAGCCCGACACGCGAGGAGTGTGAAGAACAAGGCCCAGAAAGCAGTAAGCAGAAGGCAGAAAGCAGAAAGGCAAAAGGCAAAGGGCAGACACCCTTCCTGGAAGCTATGTGTACCTGCTTGCTGAAAGCTGACGGCTGATCGCTGAAAGCCCGAGGCGACGACCACCAGTTGAAAAAAAAGACATGACCACGGACCCCGGACCCCGGACCACGGACAGGCCTTTGGCAGTCGTCCTTGCCAGCGGCGGCATGGACAGTTGTGTGACCACTGCCATTGCCAATCAGGACTATCGTCTGGCGATGTTGCACGTGGGCTACGGGCAGCGGACCGAGCAGCGGGAGCTTCGCGCTTTCAATGCGCTGGCGGATTTCTATCGCGCCGAGCATCGCCTGGTTTGCCATCTTGAGCACTTGCAGCGCATCGGCGGCTCCAGCCTCACCGATCCTGAGATTACCGTGGAGCGCGCCAATCTGGAACGCACGGATATTCCCTCCAGCTACGTGCCGTTTCGCAACGCCCACTTCCTTTCCATCGCCGTGTCGTGGGGGGAGGTTCTGGGCGGGCGCAAGATTTTCATCGGTGCGGTGGCTGAGGACAGCTCGGGTTACCCCGACTGCCGCCCGGAGTATTACGAGGCGTTCAA
>CAZTHM010000057.1:8039-13059 GCA_964613505.1 uncultured Acidobacteriota bacterium
GCCGGAACCAAGCCCGAGACGCACCTCGAAATCGTTACACCGGTGATCCACATGCGGAAGAGCGCGATCGTTCGCCACGGCGCAGAGCTCGGCGCTCCGTTCGAGCTGACCTGGTCCTGCTATCAATCCGAAGATGTTGCCTGCGGGATATGCGACAGTTGCGCCTTGCGCCTGCGGGCCTTTGAAGAAGCTGGCGTCGCCGATCCCATCTCCTATGCGGTTCGCCCCAGCTACGCCCGCCGGTCTGTTACGCGCTAGCCGTCTATGACTCTGCGCAGGCGAAGTTCGCTGTCCTGTATTGTCGCTTGCCACTCCCAGCCTGGAGTTGTAGGATGACGCTGCGTGTTCATAACTCTTGGAAGCGTCAGGAAACCAAAGGGTATTGAGTCATCATCCCAATAGAGGCTACAATAGGGGGAGTACGAAAAGACAGAGGAGGGATTTATGTCGTTCTTGACTTTGCGCAGGGTGATGGGGCTGTCAGTCATCTTCGCCGCGGTTCTCGGCGTCATACCAGCGTTTGCTCAGACGGGCGGACTTACCGGGGCTGCCAAAGGTGAGAAGGGAGAGGTTCTGGTGGGCTATCCCATCATCATCGAGCGCCAGGATGTGAAGGGAACGTACCCCACCAAGACCAACAAGAAAGGCGAGTACATCTACATCGGATTGCCGATTGGCAATTACAAGGTATCGCTTAAGGATCTAAGCGGCCGGGAACTGTTTTATCAGACCCTGCGCGTTGGATTGGGGGACCCCACGGTCCTGGACTTCGACCTTGGCAAGGAGCGGGTTCGGAGCGCCGACGAACAGCAGAAGGCATTGGCGGCGAACCCCGAGTTAGCGCGACAAAAGGAAGCGCAGGAGAAGGACACGAAACAATTCACAGGCCTCAAGGCGACCTTCGATCAGGGCCAGCTTCTGATGAACGAAAAGAAATATGCCGAGGCGGCGGCGATGTTTGAGCAGGCGCTCCCTCTGGCCAAAGAAAAAAACGTGCCCGTGGTGCTGGCGCGCCTGGGGCAAGCCTACGCCGGGGCAGCCTCCGTGGAGACGGATCGGGAGGCCAAGACGCGCAATCGCGAGAAGGCCATGGAGTTCTACAACAAGGCCATCGTGGCGAATCCCGCTGACGCTTCGCTCCGCAATAACCTCGGCAGCCTCTATGCCGACATGGGAAAGACCACGGAAGCCCAGCAGGAGTTTCAGAGAGCCGCGGAAATCAACCCGGCCGGCGCGTCGGGCTACTACTACAACATGGGCGTTGTCCTCGTGAACAAGAACAAGATGGACGAAGCCTCGGTGGCGCTCAAGAAGAGTGCGGAGCTTGACCCCACGAACGCCAACGCGTTTTACTGGATGGGCATGGCGTTGCTCGGCAAGGCGGAAATTAAGCCGGACGGCACGGTCGTTCCCGCGGCCGGGACGATCGAGGCGTTCGAGCAATATCTGAAGTTGGATCCCAACGGCCAATGGGCGGCTTCCGCTCAGGGGAGCCTGGCCCAGCTTCAGGGGAAAGTTGAAACCTCTTTCAAGGCTCAGAAGAAAAAGAAGGGGTAGTTCACATGGGCGTTTCTGCGAGCCCCGCGGAATAATTTCCATCCCGCGGGGCTTTTTTGTGGCCGGGCTATGGGAAAGCTCAAACAATCGCTTTTAATCCTGACGCTGGTGACAGCGGCGGCCCCTCTGAGCGCCGACACCATCTATCAAACCAATCCTCAGGGAAAGCAGACGATTGTTCATCGCGACGCGATTCTGGTGAAGGAGGATTCCGCTTCGCTCCTCTACAAGCATTTCGAACTGAAGGAGCGCCGCGTGGTTAAATTGCGGCTGAGCCAAGGGAGCCTGCCCTACACGGTCGCCACCAGCAGTCCGGAAGACCGCCAGAGAATCGTGGGCATCTGGAAACGTTTCGGTTTCACGGCGACGGTGACCGACCAGACCGGAAAGACCACGGAGGTCTTCGACGCTTATCTCGATTTCTATCCTCCCGGCGGCCGTGGTTCGCTGCTCGAATCCGTCCCGCCCCGGACGACTTTCCCCGTCATGATCGAAGGTGGCGGCGCGGATGAACTGGAGTTCTCGAAGATCGGCCGAATCGAATTCCACGGCGCTTTGATGAAGATTACGATGCGCGACGGGAAAACGATGGATGCGCGCTTCCTGATGCCCACCGAACGCCCCGCCGAAACACGCTTCCTGGGTATCACTGCCCAGTACGACCCGGCGAGCGAAGACGTCTTCGACTTCGCGGCCCCGCTCGACCGCCTGAAGGAAATACGGTTCGAGTAAGAACGGCCTTCGGTTGTCAGCAGTCGGCCATCAGTTTTCAGGGAATCCTGCATTTCCGGCTGTGCGCTGATAGCCGAAAGCTGAGGGCTTCCTTTTCTCTACTTTTTCTTTTCGGCCATCCAGAGGCCGTGGGAAAGGGCGCGGCCGCAGAAGGGACAGTAATTGATGCCCAGATAGTCGTAGCCGCGGCTGGAAGCGGTGCGGATGAAATATTCGCTATCGATGTCGTTGACGATTCGCCCGTCGTCGATGCGGCTCTTCTCGCCGTAATAAAGAATTCCCCGGTCAATCGCCTGGTCCAGCAAGTTACAGCAATACATTTCAAGCCCCTTGTTACCCTGAATTTTGAGTTTATACCATAGCTCGATTCCCAGTGGCGAGAGACGAGTGACAAGCGGCGAGTTTCGCGCTAACCTTTGTCGCGCATCGCTCGACGCAACGCGCGGGGAGAAGACTCTCGGGGAGACATCATGCTGAGGGAACTTAGAATCGCGTCTATCGCCTGCCTGGCCGGACTTACCCTGGCCGCGTCCGCCCAAGCTGCGGGCCTGAAGGCCGGAGTGGCCAAGGTTGAGATCACGCCGCCGCTCGGGGAGAAGATGTGGGGGTACGCCGCGCGCAAAGAGCCGGCCAAAGGAGTGCTCGACCCGCTCTACGCGCGCGTGCTGGTGATCGAGGCCGGCGAGAAGAAGTTAGGCCTTGTGGTTCTCGACTTGGGCCGAACCTTCGGCCCGGCGCAGATCGACCGTTTACGCGCGGCGGCCCGGCAATCGAGCGGTATCTCCTACCTGCTTGTCCAAGCCACGCATACGCATTCCGGCCCCGTCATCCTGGACGAATACGCCGCCAATGCCGTACCCGCCTGGGAGACCGCGGCGTTGGAGAAAATCTCCAAGGCCATTGACGATGCCGCCCAGCGCACCGTCGAGGCAAAGCTTGGAACGGGCAACGGCGTTGTCTACATCGGCTACAACCGCATTCGGGTCAATCCCGACGGCACGGTGACGATGTTCTGGCGCAACCCGACGCGCGTCCCGACAGCGCCGGTTGACCCGACGGTTTCCGTCCTGCGCGTGGACACGGCAGAGGGCAAGCCGCTGGCGATTCTGGTGAACTATTCCTGCCACCCGGTCGTCTTCGGCGCCGACAACCTGCAATACTCCGCCGACTTTCCCGGCGTAATGACCAAGACCGTCGAGCAGGCGATGGGCGGCGAGCCGCTCTGCTTCTTTCTCCAGGGGGCGCCCGGCGATATCAACGTTTATGACGCCACGTCGCCCATCGAGCAAGACGCCGTCAAGAAGCGCGACTGGGCGGGCGAGCACCTGGGCCAGGAGGCGGCGCGCGTGGCAAAGAACATCCGCACCGAAGCCGACGCCCAGCCGAGCATCGAGTTCGTCGAAGACATGATGACCCTCCGATTGCGCTGGGACGTGGAGAAATTTCGCCAGGCGCTGCTGGCGTCGTTCGGGGAAGAGTTTGTTAAGAACTTCGCGCCGCGCATCAAGCCGGAAATTCAGATCCCCGTCGCCACGGTGCTCATCAACAAGCGTATCGCGTGGATGACCATGCCGGGCGAGCCGTTCGTCGACTTTCAAATCAACTGGCGCGACCGCTGCCCGGTGCGTGACGCGTTTTTCCTCGGCTACGCCAACGGATACGATGGCTACTTCCCCACCATCAAGGCCGCCTCGCTGGGTGGTTACGGCGCCGCCAGCGCCACCACCTGGCTCGAAGTCGGAGCCGGCGAACGCATCGTGGATCACGCCGTCGTGCGCACGTACGAAATGCTCGGCCGCCTGAACGAACTGCCCGAAGACTTGAAGAAGTAACGTCCACGACGGCTGGAGGCTGTACCCGGACCCGATTCTCCACGGACCTCGCAAATCCATCTTCCCTGAGGTGTCGAATGGAAAAACTGGCAATCAACGGTGGCAAGCCCGTCCGCACCAAACCCCTGCCGCTGGAATTCCCCGGTGTCCATCACATGGACACGAAGGAAATCCAGGCCGCCACGCGCCTGCTGCGGGCGCGGTCGCCGTTTCGTTATTACGGTGTCAAGCTGCAGAGGGAAGTCGAGAAGTTTGAATCCGAGTTCGCCCGCGCTGTCGGCGTCAAACACGCGATTGGTGTTTCCAGTGGCACGGGCGCGCTGCAAACGGCACTTTCCGCCTTGGCCGTCGGTCCGGGCCAGGAAGTGATTGTGCCCGCCTACATGTGGGTTTCGGTCTTGGCCGCGGTGGTCAACCACGGCGCGATTCCCGTGCTGGCAGATATCGACGAGACGTTCTGCCTCGACCCTGCCGACGTGCAGCGAAGAATCACGCCCAAGACTACAGGCATCATTCTCGTCCACATGAGCGGCGCCCCGGGCGACGGCGAAGCCATTCAAAAGATCGCTCGCCAGCGCAAACTGTGGCTGCTCGAAGACTGCGCGCAATGCAACGGCGGGAGCGTCCGCGGGCGCAAAGTCGGGACATTCGGCGACCTGAGCGTCTTCAGTTTTCAGATGAACAAGAATATGACCGCCGGTGAAGGCGGCGGGATTGTGACTAACGACTCGCGCCTCTACCGCCGCGCCTTCGCGTGTCACGACCTTGGCTACGCGCGCGACGCCAACGGGCGCTTGGTCTTCAACGACCCCGACCTGCAGTTGTGGGGTATGGGGTACCGGCTCGACGAACTTCGCGCCTCGGTCCTGCGCGTGCAGTTGAAGAAACTGCCGCGCATC
>CAZTHM010000058.1:0-13045 GCA_964613505.1 uncultured Acidobacteriota bacterium
GCAGTGTGACCAGTTCCTTTCCGTAGATGTCCGCTTGAATCTGCCGCCACAGAAAGCTGCGCGAGCCGCCGCCGGAGACGCGGATCTGCTCGACGGGAATCTCCAGTTCCCTAAAGATCTCGATCGAGTCACGCAGGCTGAACGCCACGCCTTCGAGGATGGAGCGAATCATGTGGCCGCGCGTGTGCGCGGCGGTCAGCCCGAACCACATGCCGCGCGCGCGCGCGTCGAGGTGCGGTGTGCGCTCGCCCATCAAATACGGGAGCCAGAGCAGCCCCTGGCTGCCGGGTGGTATTTTCGCCGCCTGCTCGATGATGAGTTCGTAGGGATCAACGCCGGTTTGGCGCGCCAGCCAGGCTTCCGACGCGCCGAACTGGTCGCGGAACCAGCGCAGCGAGAGTCCGGCGCCCTGCGTCACGCCCATCACGTGCCACTTGCCGGGTACCGCGTGACAGAAGGTGTGAATGCGCCCGAGCGGATCGAGCTTGGGCAACTCGGTGTGGGTGAAAATTACACCGGAAGTTCCGAGGGTTGCCGAAGTGAGTCCGGGCAGCACAATGCCGTTGCCGACGGCGCTCGAGGCCTGGTCGCCGCCGCCGCCCACCACCGGCGTTCCGGCCTTGAGCCCGGTTACCACGGCGGTCTCGCGCGTGATTTGGCCGGTGATTTCCGGAGATTCGTAGGCGCGAGGAAGCAGCCGCGCGTCGAGGTCGAGCATGCCGAGCATTTCCTGCGACCAGCGCCGGTTCGTCACATCGAGCAGCAGCGTACCGGAAGCGTCGGAGACTTCCGTGGCGAATTCGCCCGTCAGCTTGAAGCGGACAAAATCCTTGGGCAGCAGGAAGTGCGCGGCGCGCTCGAAGATCTGCGGCTCGTTGTCGCGCACCCAGAGAATCTTAGGCGCGCTGAATCCTGTCAACGCCGGGTTGGATACAAGCTGAATCAGCCGTTCGGCGCCGACCTGCTCCGTGATCCAGTCGCACTGCGCCTGGCTGCGCTGGTCGCACCAGATGAGCGACGGCCGCAGGACGGCGTGCGCCTTGTCGAGCAACACGACGCCGTGCATCTGGCCGGAGAGTCCGATGGCGGCGATGTCCTCGCCCGTCAGGCTCGCCGCCTCGAGCGCGGCGCGGACCGCCTGAACCGTGGCGTTCCACCAGTCGGCGGGGTCCTGCTCCGCCCAGCCGGGCTTGGGCATGCGCATGGGCTGGTGGTCGCCCGTCGCCGCGCCCACGACGTGCCCGTCGGGACGTACGATCACCGCGCGAGTGCCCGTGGTGCCAACGTCGATGCCCATTGTGTGGGACATGAATACACCAGAGGAGTCAGGAGTCAGAAGTCAGGAGTCAGGAGAAAAAAGCCAGAACGCCTGTGACTGGCGCGTGTCTCATGAACCTGCATTGATTATTGCCTTCGAATACGCATTAAGGAGACGGCTGACCTCCTCGAGCAAATTCATCAGATCGTTCGATGGCCCGTATCCCAAATCCTGAGCCAGAATGAGGTAATAACGGTTTTCCTCGATAGAGCCCTCAGCTGTGTTCATGAATCTTACTTTGTCAAGTCTGCCGCGTTTGCGAAATCCTTCCGCGATGTTGGCTGCAGTGGAAACGGCCGCGCGTCGCATTTGGATTGAAAGTCCATAGGTTTCCTGTTTAGGAAAACCTGAGGTGTACTTGTAAACTACGAGCACGAACTCGTGAGCTTTCCGCCAGACAATAAGATCACGAAAGGTTCTTGCAGGCGCACGTTCTTCCTTCATTCTGACTCCCGACTCCTGACTCCTGACTCCTGACTCCTATCCCTTCACTTTCTCCCACCGCCGCGACTTCGCCGAGCGCTCGACGGTGTCGAGGACGGCCTGGACCTTCACGCCTTCGCGGAAGCTGGGTTCCGGCATGCGGTCTTCTTCCATGCAGACCAGAAAATCGTAGAGCGCGTGGACAAACGTGTGCTCGTAGCCGAGGATGTGGCCGGGAGGCCACCAGGCGCCGGAGTAGGGATGGTCGGCCTCGGTTGCCAGAATGGTCTTGAATCCCTGATTCACTGACGCCTCCGTGCGGTCATAGAACTCCAGCTCGTTCATGCGCTCGAAATTCCACGCCAGGCTGCCCTTGCTGCCGTAAATCTGGAGAGTATTGAAGTTGCGGCGGCCGCCGGCGAAACGCGTGCTCTCGAAGACGCCCACGCTGCCATTCTTGAAGCGCGCCAGGAAGTTCGCGTCGTCGTCCACGGTGACTTTGCCTTTGCCGCCGCTGCCTTTGGCGCCCCAGGCGCCGCTTGCCGAGGCGGGCAATGGGCGCTCCTTGATGAACGTGGTCATCTGGCCGACGACTTCCGTGACGTCGGCGTTGAGGTATTGCGCGAGGTCGGTGGCATGAGCGCCAATGTCGCCCAGCGCGCCCGAGCCCGACCACTTCTTTTCCAGGCGCCACACCAGCGGAAATTGCGGGTCGATGATCCAGTCCTGAAGATACGCGCCGTGGTAGTGGTAAATATCGCCCAAGCGGCCCTCTTCGATGAGCCGCTTTGCGTAGGCGATGGCGGGCACGCGACGGTAGTTGTAATTCACATAATGCTTGACGCCGGCTTTTTCGGCCGCGCGCAGCATCTCCTTGGCTTCGGCGAGCGTGTTGGCGAGAGGCTTTTCGCAGATGATGTGCTTGCCCGCCTTTGCCGCCCGGATCACCATGGGGTGGTGAAGATATCCGGGCGTCGAGATGTCGACCACGTCGATATCCTTGCGGGCGATGACGCGCTCCCATTCGCAGTCGGATTCTTCCCAGCCGAATTTCCGCGCCGTGGCTTCCAGTTCTTCCGTGGAGGCTTTGCCGCACAGGACTTTCATGCGGAACTTGAGATTGGTTTCAAAAAACCTGCTCACCTGCCGGTAGGCGTTGGAATGCGCCTTGCCCATGAATTGATGGCCGATCAGTGCAACGTTGAGTTCTGGCATTTGTTCGATCCTCCCGTCTTTCGAGAAGTGAATAGTGGACAGTGAACAGTGAACAGCGAAAAGCGCACAGTGGACAGAAACAAGAAAGCATCAGCGGGCGCCTGACAGCTTTCTACGCAGGGCAGTTAGCATCTTGCGCAGCTCCAGAATGAGATCGCGCGCTGCCTGTGCCTTTGCTTGGGAACAGTATCCGAGTTCGATGCTGAGGATGAGCTGTGTGTCTAACTCGGACACAGAGCCCACGGCGTGAGAGAGAAACTGAATGAACTCGCCTGTCGTGTTGTGGGCCTGACCTTCGGCGATATTCGACGGAACCGACACGGCAGCTCTGCGCATCTGAGTGACCAGGCCGAATCTCTCGGTGTCCGGGAAAACCTGCGTGATGCCGTAGATCTGCTTTGCCAGCGTCATCCCCTTTTTCCAAACCAGCAGGTCGTGATAATCCCTCGGCTTCTCCTTATCTCCGTTCATACCAGCTTCGCCCATTGCTCTCTGTCCACTATTCACTGTCCACTGTCCACTGTTCTTCACGCCCACCACATCTCCTGCAGTTTTTCCTTGATGACGATTTGGTTCAGGAAATTCGCGGCCTTGGTGAGGCCTTCGTCGATGGACATCAGGCTGTCCTCGTGTTCGATGGAGAGGACCTCATCGTAGCCGACCATTTGCAGCGTGGAAATCATGTCGCACCAGAAGTCGGCGTCGTGGCCATAGCCAACGGTGCGGAAAATCCAGGAGCGATTTTTCTCGTCGCTGTATGGTTTGGCATCGAGGACGCCGTTAACGCGGATGTTGACGTCGTACATGCGAGTATCCTTGGCGTGGACGTGGAAGACCGCCTCGCCCAGGGCGCGAATCGCCGTGCAGGGATCGATCCCTTGCCAGAACATGTGGCTGGGATCGAAGTTGCAGCCGATCGCCGCGCCCGCCTCGGCGCGCAGCCGCAGCATGGTCTCGGGATTGTAGACCACGAAGTTCGGGTGCATCTCGATGGCGACGCGCACGCCGTGGTCTTCGGCGAACTTGGCGCGCTTCTTCCAGTAGGGGATGACTTTCTTCTCCCACTGCCACTTCAGGATGTCGAGGAAATCGGGCGGCCAGGGCGCGGTGACCCAGTTGGGATACTTGGCGTCGTCACTGTCGCCGGGGCAGCCGGAGAAATCGATCACGGTGCGCACCCCGAGCTTTTCCGCCAGCAGGATGGTCTTGCGATTGACCTCGGCGTTGGCCTCGGCGATCTTCTTGCTCGGGTGCAGAGGATTGCCGTGACAACTGAGCGCGCTGATGGAAACGCCCTGGTCGTCGAGGCGCTGCTTGAACTCCTTGATCTTCGACGGCGTGCTCAGCCAGTCGAGCTTCAGGTGCGGGTCGCCCGGATAATTGCCGGTTCCCAGCTCGACCGTTCGAATGCCCAGCGGTTTGAGTTTCTTGATAACGTCGTCCAGGCTGAGTTTGGCGAACAGGGCGGTGAAGAGTCCGACTCTCATGGAGTTTCTCCCTTTGATCGGTCCGCGGGGCGGCGCTTGCCCGGCCGTGGCAGGCCCTCGATTCTCGTGCCCCCCGGTCGGCGAAGTTGGCCGCAAATACCAGCGGAAGCGCGGCTAAAATCTAATGGCCGACCGCGCCCCCCGTCAACTGGAAAATGGCACGGCAGTCCGAGCCTAGGGGTGGCCGGCTCAGGGGCAGCCCGGGCACTCGGCGTGGTAGGTGTTGCCCTTGTAGTCTAGCTCTGTCAGTCCCTGACGCGAGGTGTAGAAGCCGTCGAGGGTTTGGGTCTTCAGCAACGCGAAGAGCCGGGTTCCGGCGTTTTCCGTGGTCTCGTCGGCGCGATCGTCGCTCGTGGCTTTCAGCAGTTCGAGTTGTTCCGATTTCGCGAGGCTCAGGAAAGACTTCCCGAAGCGCTGCTGCGATTCCTGCGCCAGCCATTCCAAGCCCTCACGCCAGACCTTCTGCGGGTCGGCGGTTTCGAGTTTGCGCATCGCCTCGGGACCCCGGTAGTGGTCCGCCACAACGCGGTGTTCGGGGGCAAGGCGGCGAACCGCTTCGCGCACCGACTCGGCATTGAAGACGATGAGATCAATCCATTCCGCGACCTCATCGGCGATGGCGGCGCCCTTCGCCTCAGAGCCACCTTTGGGGCTTTCGGCGTTGCCCAGGAACAACTCGACCAGCCGCCGCACCACGGCGAATTGGTCGGCAGAAAAGAATTGCGGCACGAACGCGCCGACCCTCGGCCGAGTGTAGTCCGTCTCGCTGCCGGGCGGCACGGGATGGAACGGGTCGTCGCTCATCAGCGCGTGGGTCAGGTGATCGTTCGAGGGCAAAAAGACGCCCGGCGGCAAAGCCTGGCTGGATGCTCCCGAGGCTTGGTTTGTAGTCAGAGCGTCCGCGGCCAGCTCGCCTGCGACGCCGCTGAAGCCCGTCAGGACGACGGTGTGACTCAAGCGCAACAGCCATTGGCGGCGGGTGAGGTCGCTTTGATTCTTCTCGTCTCGATCTGCCATTTGCCCCCTCCCGTTTCACATTGTAGCGGCGCTCGGCGCCTGCCCCGCTCGGCGGGGAGCGCCGAAGCAAGGCGGCGGCAAGCCGTCGCACTCCAAAACGGCGGTCATCGACCGCCGCTACAGGGCGGGTCTGAGACCCGCCCCTACAAATTCCTCCGGCGAAATTCCTCCGCGATGTATTCTCCGGCGCGCGCGGAAATCGCCATGATGGTCAGGGTCGGCTCGTAGGGGCCCTGAGCAGTAAAGCACGCGCCGTCGGTGACAAAGACGTTCTTCGTGTCGTGGACCTGGTTGAACTTGTTCAAGACGCTTTTCTTCGGGTCGTCGCCCATGCGCGCCGTCCCGCACTCGTGAATGTTCTTGCCAAAGAGGCTGACTCCTTCGCGCGGCGGGCGCGGGTTCGGGATTTTCATCGCCTCCATAATGTTCATCAGGTCCTGGCGCATGGCTTTGGCCATCGCCAATTCGTTCTCGCCGTAGCTGGCGCTGATATGCAGCGCCGGAATGCCCCAGGCGTCTTTCTTCTCCTGGTCAAGCGCCACGAAGTTGTCGTAGCGCGGCAGGCATTCGCCCTGCGCCATCATGCCGAAGTGAGTGGGAATCTCCTCGCGCACTTTGCGCCGAAGCTCCCCGCCGAAGCCGGGGATTCGGAAAGCGTGCTCGTACATTGACTGGCTGCCGTCGCCATCCATGCGGTAGCCGCGCAGGAAATTCTTGTTTACGTTGCTGCCGGTGTTCGCGTACTTGCCGATGAGGAACCCGCAGGGCCGGCCCTCGGGTTCGCGCTCCGAGGATTTCAGTGTGGGCATCAGCCCGCCGGCGCCCTCGGTCGTGAAGTGGTCCATCAGGTAGTGGCCCAGCACGCCTTGCGAATTTCCCACCCCTTGGGGAAAGCGCGAGGAAGTGGAATTAAGCAAGATCCGTGTGGACTCGAGCGTCGAGGCGGCGAGCACCACGACTTTGGCCAAAGCCTCGCGCGCGGCATGAGTGTTGCGGTCGAGATACGCCACGCCGCGCGCCTTGCCTTCTTTGTCCATCACCACGTGGCTGACGACGGCGTCGCTGACGAGCGCGAGCCGCCCGGTGCGCGCCGCGGCGGGGAGCGTCACCGAGGGACTGTTGAAATAAGAAGCCGTGTGGCAGCCGCGCTCGCACGTTCCGCAATAGTGGCACGCCGGGCGGCCGTTGTGCTCGACGGTCAGGTTGGCGACCCGGTCGGGCATCACGCGCCAGCCGAATTTCTCTTCGATAATTTTTTTTGCGAGCTTCCCGCCGCAGGAGAGATTCATGGGCGGAAGAAATTTGCCGTCGGGGAATTGCTCCAATCCTTCGCGCGAGCCGCTCACGCCGATGAAGCTTTCGACGCGGTCGTAATAAGGCTCGAGTTCCTTGTAGCTGATGGGCCAATCCTCGCCATAGCCGTCGCGGCTGGCGGCCTTGAATTCGTAGTCGCTGAAGCGGTAGGACTCGCGCGCCCAGCAGAACGTTTTGCCGCCCACCTGGCGGCCGCGAATCCACATAAAAGGCTTGTCGAGCGGAAAGGTGTAGGGATGTTCATGGTCGTTCACGAAAAACTGGTGGCTGTATTCATTGCAGGCGTAGCAGAGGCGCTGCACGGGCTGATTGGTCAAGAGGGTCCGAGTGTCGCCGAAGCCGCGATACTTAAGCTGATATGGCCAGACGTGCTCGGTGAAGTCGCGCGTAGGGATGCGCGGCGGGCCGGCTTCGAGCATCAGCACGCGCAGGCCGCGCTCGCAGAGTTCTTTCGCCACCCAGCCGCCGCTCGCGCCCGAGCCGACGATGAGGGCATCGTAGATTGTCTGCTTCATGCTCACCCCGCTACGCGATATGCGCGCCCTGGGTTTCGACGTACACGGCATAGAGCGACTGGCTGGCGGTCATGAAGAGCCGGTTACGCTTGGTGCCGCCAAAGCAGACGTTGGCGCAAATCTCGGGCAGCAGGATCATCCCGATGCGCTCGCCCGAGGGCGCGATGATGTGCACGCCGTCGTAGCCGGGACCCACCCATCCCGCCCCCGCCCAGATGTTGCCGTCCTTGTCGGCGCGGATGCCGTCCGCCGCGCCGCCTTTCTTGCCGGGCAATTCCATGGTGTTGAACACACGCCCGTTGCGCAGCGTCCGGCCATCCACGACGTCAAAGACCTTGATGGGGCGGGGAGTGTCCGGACTGCCGCCGCCGGTGTCGGCCAGGTAGAGCAGTTTGTAGTCAGGCGAGAAGCAGAGGCCGTTCGGTTTGAAGGCCTCATCCGTGACGATTTCCATCTTACCGGTCTTGCCGTCGACGCGATAGGTGGCTTCCTTGTTTTCAAACGGTGCCACGTGGCCTTCGTAATTCGCCATGATGCCGTAGCCGGGATCGGTAAACCAGATGCCGCCGTCGGGATGGACGACGATGTCGTTGGGAGCGTTGAGCCGCTTGCCCTGCCACTGGTCGGCGATCACGGTGACGGAGCCATCGCGCTCGTAACGCACCACGCGGCGGTTTCCGTGCTCGCAGGAGAGCTGGCGGCCTTCGTAGTCGAACGTGTTGCCGTTGCTGTTGCCGGAAGGTTCGTGAATCACGCTGACGTGGCCGTCCTCTTCCAGCCAGCGCAGTTGCCGGTCGTTGGGAATGTCGCTCCAGACGAGATACCGCCCGACGCCGTTCCAGGCCGGGCCTTCGGCCCAAAGCGACCCCGTGTGGAGGCGCTGGATGGGCGTGTTGCCGGTTCGGTATTTGGCGAAGCGCTTGTCGAGGATGACGATGTCGGGGTCGGGATAGCGCACCGGGTTCGCGCCGCTCCAGTCGCGCTGCGCGCCGCGGGTGGCAGAGGACAGCGCCGCGCCGGCGATGGCGGCGGTCAGGAAAGTTCGGCGGTCAAGCTGGGGAAGCTTAGGACGCTCGGAATGGGTTTTCATGAGTCGATTCAACCTGGTGTTTTATTGGCTTGACGACGGGCGCCAGTATACACGGGAGGCAGGCAAAAGCGGAAAATCAAAAATCAAAAGTCAAAGGGCAAAAGGGAAAAGGCAAAAGGCCAAGGACGAAGGACACAGGACGAGGGAAGAAGGCCGTAGGGGCACGCCATGGCGTGCCCCTACCCAAAAAGCCCCACGGCTAGAGTGACCCTAACCACTTTACCGGCAGATAAGCCGCCAGGGCGTGGGCGAGTCTCTCGTCGGCGGTGATGAGCGGGGCTTTGGAACTGACCGCGAGGGCAACATAGAGACCATCGTAAACGGTGCGATCGAAGGTCGTCGCGATGGTGAAAGCCTCTTTGAGCAGGGCCCGCGCCGGGACGGTGGGCAGGTTTCGTTGCTGCATCGCCGCCAATGCCTCCTCGGCGGCGCCCTTTATCCACCTGCCCTGGCGCACGGCTTTCCAGAGAATATTGGCAAACTCCGCCCAAAAAAGATCCGGCACGAGGAATCGGATTTGGCCCTGAGTGTAGCGGCGCAGCAGGTCGAGGGCTTCATCCGTGAGTGTTTCACCCGCCGCGGGAAGAAACCACTTCGCCGCAACGCTGGCATCGACGACGCAGCGGCTCACCGCCTCCGCTCCTCGCGCTGCATTTCTTCGCTGGAGGGAAAAGGACCCGCCGAACGCGGCCTTCGGGACCGGAAGCGCCGTACGCGACGGAGAAACTCCTGGCGGGATTTCAGTTCCTGAGCCGTAGGAACGTTCTCTTCGAGGAGCGACAGGACTTCCGTGGCGATGGATTTCCGGTGCTGGCGCGCCTGGTCGCGCAGCGCCTCATAGAGTTGGTGGGGAACGTTTTCCACGTAAAGCGTTGGCATTGGTACTCTCTAGGAAAAGCCTAGCACATTCCTAGTTGGAGTGCAAACCCTTAATGCCGAGGGACCGCAGCTCGGTGGGAGAGTGTATCCGACATCCGACAACCTTGGCCTCCCGGGAAGGCAGGAGGCAAAGTCGGAAAATCAAAAGTCAAAAGGCAAAGGGCAACAAGGACGAAGGGGGAAGGGGGAAGGGGGAAGGGGGAAGGGGGAAGGAGGAAGGACAAAAGGTCACCTCCCGGAGGGGGCCGGGCCCCGAGGGGCTGGACTAGACGTGTGGGCGCGAGGGACTTTTGGCCGGCCGAAAAAACTCTTGACAAACTGGCCTAGCTGTGTTATGATACTCCTTTAGGCTAATCATCTCGCTCCGGCGCGCTGCCCCTCCCCAGGGACGGGGCGCGGGGCCATCTTACTCCAAGGAGTCTGCCATGCCTTTAACTCAAACCCAACTGACACCCCGGGCCCTGGCGGCGCGTCGCGCCAACGCCCGCAAGTCCACCGGCCCGCGCACGGAGGCGGGAAAGCGCCGCGTGGCGCTCAACGCTCTCCAGGGCGGCGGGCACCTGCGCCGGCTGGCCGCCGGCATGCGCGAGCTGGGCGAGAACCCGCTGGAATTCCGTCGCCTGTTTGCCGACCTGCTGGATTCCTACCAGCCCGCCACCGCCGCCGAAGCGTTGCTGGTGGAGGACGTGGCGACGCTGCGCTGGCAGCGTCGGAGATGCGAGCGCGCCCAGGCCGGCGTGCTCGCCCAGCACCAGGACGTATCCAGGCAGGAGGCGATCCGCAGCGCCGTCAAGCGCCGGTACCGCTGTTGGTCGCATCCCGCCGGCGCCGTGGGGGGCGGGTTGCGCGGCGCTGCCGACGCCGCCTACAAGTTCGAGCAATTGAAGGAAATGATTGACATTCTGGAAGCCAAAATCGAAGCGGGGGATTTTTCCGACGAGACGCGCTCCCTGGTGCGGACGATTTACGGCGAGAATCCCACCGGGCGCGGCGCGTCGATCGCCAAGCTCTTCGAGGACTTGGCGCGGTCCGGCGCGCAAGGTATGCTTTTCGAAGCAACTCTGCAAGCCTTGAAGATTTGCCTGACGGAAGACTCCGATGTTGCGGAACTGGAAGAGGCGGCTTGCGTGAGCGAGGGCGTCGGGCCTTCTCAAGTGAGTCAGGACGCCTGGCTGGCTCCCGACCGAACGGACTGGCGGCATCTGCTGCGCCAGCAAACTACCCTTGACCGCCAGATCGAGCGCAAGACGAGACTGTTGCTGGCGATGCAGCGGGAGCGGCAATCGCAAGAAGAGCGTGAGCTGGACAGGGCGCCGGCCAAGATCCCTCCAGCACCTGGCAACGGGGGCAGGCCTGCCGAGACGGAAAGCGAATTGTCGGACCCCGCCCCCTCGACGGAAGACTCCTGTGTTCCGGCCGAGGCCCAGACGGAGCACGGATCTGCCGCGGTCAAGGGAGCGGCGCCCCAAAAAGATTGTTTATTTTTGCCCGAGCAAAGCTGCGATGTTGAACAAAACAAAGGACAGGAAGCCGAAATGGGGGTCAAAACAAAGCTAAAACTCGGGCGGAAAACAGAACCAATAGGGATCGAATCCGATGGTTAACGCGGTTTTGGAAGGCAAAAAGAGGCGTCAAATCAAAGGTCGCGGCCTTGTCCGGAAGTAGGCGCGGGTGGCGACGATCACCAGCGCGGCCTGCGAGAGGAGAAGCAGTTCCAGCGCGGTGATCCTGACCTGTCGCTCTTCCGGAGACTGATCGAAATACTGGGGCGGGACGGCCAGGGCTGCGACCAGAGCAAGGAGAGCCATGAGGCCCACCGCCGCTCCGGCGAGCGCCAGGATGGCCAGGCCACGGCGCAGAGTTCCGGGGCGGACCCACCACGCCCCGAGAAAATAGGGGAGCGAGTACACAATCGCCGCCAGCAGTCCTGATTGGCGGGCGCCGCCCAGCATCAGGAGAGCGCACGCCAGCGCTAGGATGCGGAGAAACCAGAGTTGCGTGGCGCTGATTTCGGGTTCGGGCAATGGCTTGGGCAGTTCTGCTTCCATGGTTCAGCTACTTCTCCCCCGCGATCAAGAAATTGGGGCGCGGCGGGTCGCGCTGCCTGGCGCGCCATCATACGCTTGGAGGGAGTGTCATTTCCATGACAAGATTTCGCCACCGCAACTTCGGACCCAGGCATCCTGGCAGACGCCATTGGTTTTTGCGGGCTTGGACTTGAATGGCACAGTGTTAGCCAAGAGAGGATTCAATGGGCACATCTGCAGCCCGCGAAGTAAAAGGATGAATATCGTTGCACATTGCATCATTCTGCAAACACTCGCGGGGAGTTCCGAAGCGAAGGGACTTTCCTTCAAGCCACTGAAAACAAACAATATACAAACGCCTCTTGAGAAAATGTAGTAAGCGGCACTTCTGGCCCTAAGGTTGCTGGTACTGAGGTGCCAGCGGGGGCGGCTCCGCTCATCTAAAAAAAGTGAGGGGTGTGAAAGTCATGAGAAAGAGATTATCTGTGCACATTCTGTTTTTGCTCGCGGGGATCCTGGCGACGAGTTGCCTCGCCTTCGCGGACTCGGTCTGCGACATGACGGCTTTGGGAGTAACGTGTGAGCTGAACGGGGCGGTGTTCACCAACATCAACCCACAGCCCACGGGAACGGGCAACATCGATCTGACCGCCCCGGGGGCGTCCTGCAACGTCGATAACGCAATCTACACGAGTGTCTCACCACAGCCGCAGGGGTCGGGCGTTATCGATTCGTTTGTGCGAATTAGCGACGGCAGCATCAACGGCGATGTTGTGAGCGGTTACAACACCTCGGGACGGGATCTCAACTTCGATGAGAACAGCAGCCCCACGTTTACCCACGATATCCTGTTGGCCGGGACAGAGGTTACGAATGGCTACTACGTGTTCCACCTGGACATTAACCAGAATGGTAGCTCTCCACTCCTCTCCCTGGACGAGGTACAGATTTTTACTTCCAGTGTGGCAAGCCAGGATGTCTCGACCTTTGGAAATCTCCATGGTGCCGGGACTCTGGATATCGCCGGCAACCTCGTGTACCAATTGGATGCCACTGGAAACAACGAGATTGTCCTGAATTACAACATTAACGGCGGAAGCGGACAGGGCGACATGGTCCTGTTGGTCCCGGTCAGCGCTTTCGGGAATGTCGATCCAAACACCACATACGTTTACCTGTATTCCGCATTTGGTGGCATGGGAGACAGCTGCATCGGCAGGTACGATGACGCCACACCTCCGAATGCAGACACACCGATCACTAGCTCCTGCGCCAACAACGACGGCTACGAAGAGTGGTACCGCGTCCTGGCCCCCGCTCCAGAAGTTCCCGAGCCCGCTACGCTAACGCTCTTCGGCACGGGCTTAATTGCATTGGGCGCCAAGCTCCGCCGCCGGACGAAGAAGAAGTCCTAAGAACCTCCTGGAGTTCTTGCCTTGCCCCGGGGCGACTCGCGTCCCGGGGTTTTTGCTTTTGGGCTTTGGCGAGATGCTGAGCACGGGCTCAGCGGAGTCGAGCTTCCAGCCCACCGCCGAAATCATTCCGTTCCACGGCCCGCTCCCGCTCCGTCTCTCCTTTCATCATCGGTTGGAGTCGGGTATTCTAATTAGCGTGGTCAGGGGCATTGGACAATGGGTGTCGGGCCCGTCGGCAGGGAATCCTGGCCGCCAATTCAACGTGAGGTGCCGGGCGGCAATCCCCGCGCACCCGGGTGGAGAGTGGCAAATGAGGAATTCTCGCATCCTTGGCTTGACACTGGT
>CAZTHM010000059.1:0-12994 GCA_964613505.1 uncultured Acidobacteriota bacterium
TGGTGGGGCAGCGCTTTGTCAGCCTGCTCGAACATCACCCGTGGTTTGAAGTCGCCTGGCTGGCCGCCTCGGAGCGCTCGGCGGGCAAGCATTACGGTGAGGCGTGCAACTGGCGGCTTCGCGACCCCATGCCCAAGGCCGCGGCGGAAATGCCGGTGCACGAGTGCAAACCCGGCAAGGCGCCGCAACTGCTCTTCTCTTCGCTCGACTCGAAAGTGGCGGGTGAAGTCGAGAAGGAGTTCGCGCACGCCGGGCACGTGGTGGTCTCGAACTCGTCAAACCACCGCATGGACGCCGACGTTCCGCTCTTGATTCCCGACGTCAATCCCGACCACTTGGCACTGGTGCGGGTGCAGCGTCACGAGCGCAAATGGAAAGGCATGATCGTCACCAATCCCAACTGCACGACGGTTGGGCTGGTCATGTCGCTCGCGCCAATCGAGCGAATCTTCGGACTCGAGAAAGTGCTAATGACCAGCATGCAGGCGGTCTCGGGCGCGGGCTATCCCGGCATTCCGACACTCGATATCATCGGCAACGTGATTCCCTACATCGGCGGGGAAGAAGAGAAGGTCGAGCGCGAAACGCGCAAGCTTTTGGGGCGGCTGTGCGATGGGCACGTGGAGATGGGGAACTTCATCGTCAGCGCCCATTGCAACCGCGTGCTGGTCGAAGACGGCCACACGGAATCCATTTCGATTGCGCTGCGCTCGCCGGCAAAAGTCGAAGACTTGCTCGAAGCGTGGCGGAAATACCGCTCGCGCCCGCAGGAATTGCACCTGCCCTCCGCGCCGAAACATCCGATCATCGTGCGCGAAGAGAAGGACCGGCCGCAGGTGAAGTTCGACGTCGGCGCCGAGAACGGCATGGCCACGGTCGTCGGGCGCCTGCGCCCCTGCCCTGTGCTGCAATGGAAATACACCGCGCTCAGCCACAACACCATCCGCGGCGCCGCCGGCGCGGCGTTGCTCAACGCGGAACTGATGAAGGCGGAAGGATATTTGGATTAAGGACCACGAAGTGTAAAGGGTAAAGTGTAAAGGCTGAAGGCCCTGGATTTTGTTTTTGCCCTTTACCCTTCACACTTTACCCTTTAACCTTTCCCCCATGGCTCCGCCGAGTACCATGCGCGACAATCCAGTTGATCACACACGCCCGCTGAATCTGGCTCTCCTCGGCTACGGCAAAATGGGCCGCGCGATTGCCCAGCTCGCACCACAGCGCGGGTTCGAAGTCCGGTTGGTCATCGACATTGACGCGAACGCCGGCGGCGCGGGCGACCCGCCCCGATCCATCGAGGTCACACCCGACAAATTCCTGGGCATCGACGTTTGCATTGAGTTCACCGAACCGAAGTCGGTGCTTGACAATATCCGCCGCGTGGCCGCGACGGGCTGCAACCTCGTCGTCGGCACAACCGGCTGGCACAATCAGTTGGACGAAGTCCGCAAGGTTGTCGAGTCAAGCCGAATCGGAATGGTCTACGCCGCGAACTTCTCCATCGGCGTGCAGCTTTTCTATCGCCTGGCGCGACAGGCAGCGGAGGCTTTCGCCGCGTTCCCGATGTACGATCCCTATCTTACCGAGTCGCATCACAAGTTTAAGAAAGACGCGCCGTCCGGCACGGCGCTCGAAATCAAGCGGCAAGTCCAGCCCGCGTTCAAGGATCGGGAAGTGCCTGTTTCGAGCACGCGTGCGGGCTACGTCCCCGGTGTCCATGAATTGGGTTTTGATTCCGAAGCCGACACGGTTATCCTTCGCCATTCGGCGCGCAGCCGCCAGGGTTTTGCCGAGGGCGCGCTCTACGCCGCGCGCTGGGTGGTCGGCAAGAAGGGGTTGTTCAACTTCGCGGATATTCTAAGATCGAGCTGCGAGTAAGTCAGAACAACGGGGGAGACTTGCGCTCGAAAGACATTCGCGGCAAACAGAGGGAGAAGGTTGACTATGAAGACATTCTCCGCATACGTCGAATGGGATCCCGAGTCATCCCTGTATGTCGGGGTTGTTCCCGGGATTCCTGGCGCCCACACTCAGGCTGCCACGCTTGACGAGCTTCAGAAAAACTTGAGAGAAGTCTTGGAATTGTGCCTGGAGGAATATAAGGGTTCACTCGATGAGCTCCCGCGGTTCGTGGGACTCCAGCAGATTGAGGTCGCGGTGTGAGCCGTCTGCCTGCTGTCGGTTTCCGACAGATGGAAAGAGTCTTGTCCGTCTGGGCTTCGTGGCCGTTCGCCAGAAAGGCAGCCATGTGTTCTACCGACATTCCGATGGCAGAACGACGACAGTACCCAATCACCCTGGAAGAGACTTGGCCCGACCGCTGCTTCGCGAAATCTTGCACGAGATAGAACTGACGCCGGAACAGTTTCAGGACGAGTTGCGGCGAGCTTAGGCCGGTCCACTCGAGGGCCTATCTTCGCCGCGTCTGGTTCTGGCAAGGGGGGGTTATGAGCCTCGAAATTCGCGGTTGCGGCACGGCGCTGGTGACGCCCTTCCGGCGCGATGGCACGGTGGATGACGGGGCGCTGCGGCGGCTCGTGCAGTTCCAACTGCGCGAGGCCATCGATTTTCTTGTCCCTTGCGGGACGACCGGCGAGACGCCGACGCTCGAGCACGGCGAATACACGGGAATCATTCGGCTGGTTGTGGAGGAAGTCGCCGGCAAGGTGCCCATCATCGCCGGCGTAGGCGGCAACAACACGCGCAAGATCGCCGCGCTCGCCGGGGAAGTGACCGAGCTGGGCGTGCAGGGAATCCTCTCCGTCGCGCCCTACTACAACAAGCCCACGCAGGAAGGCTTGTATCAACACTTCATGACCATTGCTGAATCCACTCGCCTGCCGATGATCATTTACAACGTCCCCGGCCGAACGTCCTCGAACATCGAACCCGCGACGGTGGCGCGGCTGGCGGAGATTCCGAACATCGTCGGCATCAAGGAAGCCTCCGGCAGCATCACGCAGCAGATGGAAGTTCTCGCCGCCGTGGGACCGGATTTCCGCGTGCTCTCGGGTGACGATGCGTTTACGTTTCCGCTCATGGCGCTGGGCGGTGTGGGCATCATCTCCGTGGTGTCGAATGAAATCCCCGGTCACATGACCAAGCTCGCGCACCTGATGCTCGAAGGCAAAATCGACGAGGCGCGTAAGCTTCACTTCCAGCTCCTTCCGCTCATGCAGGCGAATTTTATCGAGACCAATCCCATCCCCGTCAAGGCCGCCCTCGCCATGATGGGCATGATCGAGGAGATTTACCGCTTGCCCCTTGTCCCTATGAAACCCGAAAACCGCGCCAAGCTCGAAAAGGTCATGGCCGCGCAGGGATTGCTCGAACGTACAACAGCCCACTAAGGAGGTAGTTGAGATGGGTACCGGGCGTTTTGCTGCCGACCCATACCTGCACCAGCCCGAGGGGGACTGGAAGGTGCGTCGCCAGCAGGATGATTGTCAGATGCTGTGTCGGGTCATGAGCATGGACCCTGACTCAGTCCTGAGGGCGTCGGGGTCGTATCAGGGCCGAGAAAGTGAACTATTCCGGTTTCTCTTCGCGATGAGGTTCCTCGATCGAGCATTCAATGTTGAACTGACAGACCGCGCTTCCGTATTCAAAGTTCTCTCGGTAATATTTGCGGTTGAGGGAATTGCACCTGCGGGTCTGGGCAATCGCGATCGCGTGGTGAGGTTCGTCGTGAAGTATTTGGACCGGGCCGAAAAACAAACGCTCCTCCACGGCTATCTCTTCACCCCAGAGTATCCCCTTGGAGGAAGGCCTGGCAGGGAGCGGCACTTGATGTTTGACGCCGCTTCACACGACACCCAGTTTCGAAACCAGAGGTTACAGCAAGCCATTCCCGAATTATGCAGCACCGGCCAATATCCCAGTTGTTTTTGTACAAGTTGGATTGGCACACAGCCCGAAACTGTTGTTGACGATTTTGCGGCGAAGTTCGCCGACAGACTATACCAAATGCGATGTGCTGTTGTGCACGATGCTACACCAGTCGTTTTCGGCGGGGTTGATGACCGCAGACCTGACGATGCTGCCTTTTGGTCTTTTTCTTTGTGGGACGCTTACAGCGTTCGAGGCGGACAATTTGTAACATACGAATCAGGCCTTTTGGTCGCAGACACGGTCCGTATACTCATGGGAGGCTTGCGCCGCTGTTACGAAGACGGGGCACGTTTCTAGCTTGTTGCAGGGCAGTTAGCGCACAGTTGTTCTTAAACTCTGCGGCCCTTCTAAATTAAGCGTCGCGGAGTTGAGGAGCAACTCCGCGCTACCTTTCGAGCAAAATCTGGCGCATGAATCTACAGACACAAATCGAGAAACTATACGCGCGTGAGGCCAAAAAATTTGGCGAGGAGTATTTCCGCGCCTTCGACGAGCTGAAGGCGGCGCTGAACGAGGGGACGATTCGCGCGGCGGCTCAAGAACCTACCAGCGTCGAATTCGAACCTTTTTCTCAGTCAGGATGACCAGGGCGTTTCGCATATCCTCGGGAGAATATGCGGCGAGGAAACTCCGGAGGCTGGGCAAAACATGTTCGGGGGTTTGCGGTTCGAGTCGGAGTCGCACAATTCCGAGGTGGGGCTCACGGCCCCAATAAGCTCGTTCGGCGAAATCCACATCGAAGCTCACGAGCGTGAGGTGGTTCTCCACGGCCCATCGAAAAACCGTTTCGTCGTCACGCTCGCGAAGACCGACCTCCGTCGCATGGACGATAGTGTGCCCGTCCTGGCGAAGGGATTCGGCTATTTCAATTCGAATATTTTGGTCGAGAAAGAGTCGGTGCATCAGTCACGGAGGGCAGTTAACTCGGTGGCTTCCACGGATTCTTTCGCATACTCAATCGCGGAGCGGATGTCCTCAACGGTGAGGCCGGGAAATCCTTGCCGGATTTTCTCAAAGGATTCTCCGGCGGCGAGTTGGCTCAAGATGGAAGTCACCAGAATGCGGGTCCCTCGGATGACGGGTTTGCCGCTGCAAATCCTGGGGTCGATTTCGATGCGCTCGCGATAAACCATTCCTTGCTCCTTCTTAGCATATTCTATAACATTTCACGATTGCGGCGTCAGCTATCCTAGTCGTACGTTGCACGAGACAACCCCGATGGAACTTCAAACGCGGATTGAAGAACTATATGCGCGCGAGAGCAAGGAATTCGGCGACGAGTATTTTCGCGCGTTTGACGAACTGAAAGCGGCGCTGAATGAGGGGCGCGTTCGCGCGGCGGAGCCGGACCCGGCATCGCCCACGGGATGGAGGGTGAACACGTGGGTGAAGAAGGGAATTCTGCTGGGGTTCAGGATTGGGCGGATTGTGGAGATGGACCCTGTAGCGGCGATGTCCCCATCGCCGGACCGGCGGGCAGAGACCGCCGCTACAACCAAAGCCGCAGAGTTAAAGAACCACTCTGCGCTACCTTCCCAAGGCAGTGCCCCCTCACCCGTCCCCGACGCGTCGGGGCCACCCTCTCCCGGAGGGAGAGGGCAGGGATCGAAAATCAAAAATGCCGGCCTGAAGGCCGCCGCTACAGTAGGGGAGCGCTCGGCGCTCCCGCGGGAGCCCAAAGGGCTCCCCTACCAGTTCCGCGACAAGCACACGTATCCGCTGAAGGAGATTCCCGCCGACCGCAACATTCGCGTCGTTCCAGGAGGCTCATCGATTCGCGATGGCTGCTACATTGGCAAAGGGGTGGTCTGCATGCCGCCGATGTATGTGAACGTCGGCGCGTACGTAGACGATGGCACAATGATTGACTCGCACGCGCTGGTGGGTTCGTGCGCGCAGGTGGGGAAGCGCGTGCACATCTCTGCGGCAGCGCAAATCGGCGGTGTGCTCGAACCCATTGGCGCGATGCCGGTGATTATCGAAGACGACGTTCTGGTAGGCGGCAACTGCGGCGTTTACGAAGGAACGATTGTCGGAAAGGAAGCGGTGCTCGCCGCGGGGACGATTCTGACCGGATCAACACCCGTTTACGATCTCGTTCGCGACGCCGTTTATCGGCGAGACGGCGAAAAGCCCCTGATGATTCCCCCCGGCGCTGTAGTTGTGCCCGGCTCCCGCGCTGTCACGAAAGGACGAGGGAAGGAACTAGGGATTTCCCTCTACACTCCCGTCATCATCAAATACCGCGACGAGAAAACCGACCAGGGGACGAGGCTCGAAGAACTCCTGCGCTGACGAGGCCGGAATCGGCGCTTGAATCCCTCGGCGCTGCAACATTGTTCTCCGCCGTCGAGAAAGGGTCGCGGCCCGCCAGCGAGAAAATCCAGCCGGACACTTTAACGAAGCGTATACTGGCCGCCAGGTTCGACAGGGATGCAGGTCACTTCCCAACCCAGCGAATGGCGGGTCGTTGTGCAGCTCGGGAACGACGCGGAGGAAGCGTCGTACGTTTACGACCTCGTTCAATCCGGCAGGTTGGAGGTGGCAAGCAAGGAAACCTTGCCGCTCCCCTTTCGCGGCCAATTTCTGTTCAAGCTGCCAAACCGTCCGCGTCCCATACCCATCCAGGTGGGCCGTTTCGAGGCGACGGCGACGGAAGTCCTCGCCGGAAACCGCGGTCTCAAGCTCATCGTCTCCTGCACGAAAGGGCCTCCGGAACTTTTGGCGGAACTCGAGAGCGCCCTGCGCGAAGTCCCGCCGGCCTCGGAAGAAGAATTCAAATCCGACACTTCCGACCGCCTCGATGAATTCAGCCGCCTGCGCAAGCTCACATTCCCCCAAAAGGTGATCTACGCCACGCGCGCCGGGCAAAGCGGGCGGGCCATCCTCATGCAGCAGCCCAGCCCCATGCTGATGCTCTACCTTTGCAAAAACCCGCTAATCACTCTCCCGGAGATAATCCAGATCGCCAAGCTGCCGAGTATTGACGCCCTGGTGGCCGAGCATATTGTCAAAATGCTTCGGTCCAACCCTCAAATGGCGATGAGCGAAGAGCTGAAGCTCGCCCTGGTCACCAACGCGAAAACGGCCGGGGGCACGGCGCTCTCGCTATTGACTCATCTCAGTGCGCGCAGCCTGCGGCAGATTTGCAAGAAGGGTGAGTTGCGCAGCGACCTCAAGAACGCCGCCCTGCGCATCCTCATGGAGCGCAAAGACTGAGCGAGCGGCGGCTCACGCGCCGTCACCAAAGGCCGCGGCAAGGAGCTAGGGCTTTCGCTGTACACACCCGAGATCATCAAGTATCGGGATGAAAAGACGGATCAAGCGGCAAGGTTGGAGGAACTTCTTCGCTAACTTCTCGAGAGCAGGAGTGTCAGAAGGCGCCGGCGCCGCGCCTCGAATCACTTCAGGATTTCCAAGCCCACTTCGCTGGGGCGGTCCGAGCCCGCGCCCGTCACCCACACCACGCGGCAATTCCCTATGCGGGCGCGGTCGGAAAAGACTTCCAGAGTCTGGCCCGGCGTGAGCGCGGTCGTGGTGAGGATCCTCAAGCCGTGGTCGGAGAGGTCCAGGGTCGAGGCGATGTGTTCGTATTTTCTGCCGCGCGACACCACCCGCAGGGTGACGGGGATGACTCCGGTCCAGCGTTCGATTTTGCGCGGGATAGGCTGGCCAATCTCCGCCATGATCTCCTCGATTTGTCGCGAAAGTCGCTGGACTTCCACCTTCAGTTTCTTGCGCTTTTCGTCGGCTCGGATCGTCTTAGGCTTTTTCTTGGCCGCCGCCAGTTCCACTCTCAGCACGGCGCGCTTTTCCGCCGCGTCCACGAGTTGGCGGGAGAGTTCCAGGAGGTGCTCGGCGTATTCGTTGCCGTTCATTGCGCAAAGTTATACCACAAAGCCAGAGCAATTGCCGCAAAGAAGTGCCCTCTCCAGAGGCTATTGGTCAGTGCGTTAACTCAGTAATAAATATCCTTCCGCAGCCCGGGACCCCCGACCGGACAACTTACATCCGCCCCGCGCAGCATAAATCCCTCCTATGCCCAGGATAGAAATTTCGAATTTTACCTGGCGCCGTCAGGCTCTTATCCTGAGAATGCGGTGATGTCACCTGGCCAGTCTGGCCGGGCGCCCTCGTCGCGCTGAGAGGCTGCCATGGCAAACCAATCGGTTCTCGTCCGGGTTCCCGCCACGGTGGGGAATTTCGGCGGAGCCTTGGACTGTGCGGCCCTGGCGCTGGACGCGCCCTTGAACGTCAAGGTTACGCCCCGCCAGGACGGCCACGTCGGTATCCGTTACTTCGGCGAGAACGGCGAGCGGGTGCCGCGCGACCGCTCGAACCTGGTCGTCCGCGCCATGGAAGCAGCCCTCCACCTGAAAGAACTCGAGTTCACCGGCGCCGATTTCGAAATCTACAGTTCCGTCCCCGTGGCGGTCGGGCTGGGCTCGAGCACCGCAGCGGTGCTGGCGGGAGTTATTGCCGCCGACCAGCTCTTTCGACTCCACCTGGATGAGAAGACCGTCTTCGACCTCGCTGCTATTTATGAGGATCGGCAGGACAACCTGCGCGCGGCGTGGCTGGGCGGGTTTGTGGCCTGCTCGGAAGAGACCGGGTCCATCGTCCACCGGCGCACCGTGGTCCAGGAGAACTTTACTTTAAGTGCCGTCGTCCCCGAAACGTCGCTTGTTCCCGGGGCGCGACGGCCATCGGCCCGGGGCGACAAACCGGACCAGCAAAATCACCTAGTCCGCGCCGCCGCGTTCTCCGAGTACTTCGCGCAGCCCGCCAATGGCAGTTCCGGCTGCGGGGCGGAACCTCTGCCTCCGACCTGCGAGAAGAACGTTCCGGGTCTCGACGAGGCCTTGAAAGTACGCCTGCCAGGGGTTCTGAGCATTTTCGCCTGCGGCTCGGGCCCGGCGGTTGGCATCCTGGCCCAAGAGAACGCCCGCCGCGCCGTGGACGCAGTCCGGGCGTGCTTCACGCGGCAAGGGGTCGACTCATCAAGTTCCGACTTCCGGCCCACCAATGCCGGAGCGCGGGACTGGAATGCGGTGTCACCGGACATCGCGTTGCCCGCGCTTCGCGGGCTGGGCGCTTCGCTCCAGAAGTCAAATCTGATTCCCGTATAAATACGGTCGATAAGGGGGTTGACAGGGGTTTTGGGGCTGTGGTAAGTTACCTACCGACTGGTCGGTATCTAGTGTCCGGCCTCGCCGCTGCTCCTGACAGGTGAAATCATGGGAAAGGTCTTTACAGGCTCGGAGATCCTGCTCGAAAGCCTCAGCCGCGAAAAGGTTGAGGTATTCTTTGGCCTCCCCGGCGGCGCCGTGTTGCCCCTCTACGACGCGCTCTACAGCGCGGGCATTCGGCACCTCCTGGTGCGGCACGAGCAGGCAGCGGCGTTTGCCGCGGATGGCTACGCGCGCGTCACCGGCAAGCCCGGTGTCTGTCTCGGAACCTCCGGCCCCGGCGCCACCAACCTGATTACCGGCCTCACCTCCGCCATGATGGACTCGATTCCAGTCGTCGCCCTGACCGGCCAGGTGCCCTTGCACATGATCGGAAAGGACGCCTTCCAGGAGGCCGATACGATCGGCATCAGCATGCCGTCCACGAAGGCCTCCTACCTGGTGCGCACTGCGGCGGACATCCCCCGGATTATCCACCGGGCTTTCAGCACTGCCGTCTCCGGCCGGCCGGGGCCGGTGCTGGTGGACCTGCCCAAGAGTGTGCTGATGGAAAAGGCCGAGCCGGTCTATCCCTCCACTCCCGGCTCCGAGAAACCCGAACGAATCCGCGAATGGCGGGACGAGGAAATCGAACGCGCCGCGGAGATGATCCTGGAAAGCCGCCGGGCGGTTTTCTATGTGGGCGGCGGAGTGATCGCCTCGGACTGCTGGCGGGAGTTGCGTGAGCTGGCGGAACTGACCCACATCCCCGTCACCACGACGCTGATGGGTTTGGGGGCGTTCCCTTCCGCGCACCCGCTTTCACTTGGGATGCTCGGGATGCACGGCTCGTACGCGACCAACCAGTCCATCTGCCAATGCGACCTGCTGGTGGCCATCGGGGCACGCTTCGACGACCGCGTAACGGGACGCTTGAAGGACTTCTCCACGCAATCCAAGAAGATTCAGATCGATGTTGATCCTTCTGAAATCAACAAGAACGTCCGGGTAGACCTGGCTCTGGTTGGCGACGCGCGAGAAAGCCTGCGGGCGCTCATCGACGAATTGAAGCGCCAGGTGCGGCAGGGAAAAACCGCTGCTCACTCCGGGCGGCAGCAGTGGCTACAGCGCATCGAGTCGTGGCGCGGCGAACATCCGCTCACCTACGACAAGTACGGCCACACGGTGAAGCCCCAGTACGTCATCGAGACGCTCTCCAATTTCGCCGCTGAGGATGCCATCCTCGCCGTGGACGTCGGCCAGCACCAGATGTGGGCCGCGCAGTTCTGGAGCTTCAACCAGCCGCGCACCTGCCTCTCCTCGAGCGGACTGGGCTCGATGGGCTACGGCTTCCCCGCCGCCATGGGCGCGCAACTGGCTTTCCCCAACCGCCAGGTGATTGCCGTGGTCGGCGACGGCGGGTTCCAGATGACACTGAACGACCTGGCCACCGTTGCTCAGTACCGCGTGCCGGTCAAGATCGCAATCATCAACAACCGGGCGCTCGGGATGGTCCGCCAGTGGCAGGAAATCTTCTTTGAGAAGCGTTATTGCGACATCGACCTGAACTTCGCGCCGGATTTCCCCAAATTGGCGGAGTCTTACGGCATCCGCGGCGTGCGGGTCGACCATCGGACCGACGTGCCGGACGCGGTGCGCGACTTTCTGAGCGACCGCGAGCCGCGCCTGATCGATTTCTGGGTTGACCCGGCGGAGAACGTTTATCCCATCGTTCCGCCCGGGGCGTCGCTGGCGGAAATGGTTGTGGAGCCGCCGCGCGTCCTGGTGGAAGAGGAAGAAGCTCTGGACGATTTGTGGGCGGTTTAGGAAAGCGCTGGAGCGCCGGTCGGCGCCCGCCCCGAAGTATTCGGGGACCGACGTTCCGGCTAGCGAGATTAAGCTTAGCGTGAGGAGTTCGACATGCAGTGGCTGATGGCACTTGAAATCAACAGTGATCCGATCTCGGCCTGCCGGCTGATGAATATCTTCCGTCGCAAAGGAGTCAGCGTTGTGACTCTGACGCTGGCGGCGCGCCCCGCCGGGTTCTCCTTGATGGCTCTGGTCGAGACCCCGGAAGCCGATGTGGAGCACCTGTTCAATTTTCTGCGCCGCACCGAGGGCGTTGACGACGTCACCTATTACCGCCATGAGCCATCCGGAAACGCGTCGTTCGTCTATATCGACGAGGACCCCGCTTCCACGAACGTGACGCGATTCCTGCAGACTTTTCCGGAATCGAAGCTGATTTTCGCCAGCCACGGGAAGTATCTTCTCGAGGTCCCCGCTGATCGGCGCCCTCGCCCGGCGACTGCCGATTCCGGCGAGTTGCAGTTTGTGCCCTTTGCCCGCGTCAAGACCACGCTCTCGAAGCCAGAACTGGTCGGTGCACCAGCGTCATAAGAAAACGATGAATGATGAACGCGGAACGATGAACTGAGATCGAATAAGAGAATTCGTTTGACTGTGCATCGTTCATCATTCAGTGTTCATGGTTAAGGAGGAGTTTGTGGCCAAGTGTTACTACGAAGCAGATGGAGACCTAAAGGTTCTGGCGGGAAAGACCGTCGCCATCATCGGTTACGGCAGCCAGGGACACGCCCACGCACTGAACCTGCGCGACAACGGCGTGAAGGTGATTGTGGGGCTGCCCCCGACCAGCGCCTCGCGCGCCAAAGCTCAGGCGCAGGGGTTGGAAGTCTACGACCCGGCGGAAGCCACGCGGCGCGGCGACGTCGTGGCGTTGCTGGTTCCCGACCCGCCCATGCCCAAGCTTTACAAGGAGGCCATCGAGCCCAGCCTGGCGCCGGGCAAGGCGCTTCTGTTCGCGCACGGATTCAGCATTCACTTTAAGTTTATCGTTCCGCCGCCCACCGTGGACGTCATCATGATCGCGCCCAAGTGTCCCGGGCATCGCATGCGCGAACTCTTCACGGAAGGGATCGGCGTGCCTGCGCTGCTGGCCGTCGAGCAGGATGCTTCCGGCCAGGCCGAGAAGATCGGGCTCGCCTACGGTAAGGGGGTCGGTTCCCTGAAGGCCGGCGTCATCCGCACCACGTTCAAAGAAGAAACTGAAACCGATTTGCTTGGCGAGCAAGTCGTCCTCTGCGGCGGCGTGACGGCGCTGATCAAAGGCGGATTTGAGACCCTGGTCGCGGCCGGCTATCAGCCCGAAATTGCCTACTTCGAATGTCTGCACGAGCTGAAGCTGATCGTGGACCTTATCTATCAGGGCGGCATCAAGTACATGCGCTACTCGGTGAGCGACACCGCCGAGTACGGCGACTACACGCGCGGGCCGGCGGTCATCGACGACCACGTTCGAGAAACGATGAAGAATATCCTCGCCGACGTTCAGAGCGGCAAGTTTGCCAACGAGTGGATGCAGGAAAACACCCAGGGCCGCAAGAACTTCCTCGCCATGCGCCAGGAAGGCGCCAACCACCTGATCGAGAAAGTCGGGTCGGAGTTGCGCAAGATGATGCCCTGGATCCAGACGACGAAGGAAGAAGCCACCGCAGCTCAGGCGCAGGCGCGCGCCTGACCGCCCGTACGCATCACCACGCTTGATTTTGGAGCAGGGAGCCTGTGGGCTCCAGCGGTTTCACCACTTTCTGGAGAGCAGCACAATCTCCCACGATTTTCGAGGAGCGTTATGAAGGCAGGAACTGACGGAGCATCAAAAGGACATCACAGCCGTTTCAAGAAGCTCGCGCTGATTGGCGCCGGCAAGCTGGGCGAGGGATTGCTCTCGGGAATGCTCGGCTCGCAGCTCGTCCCCGTGAGCCATGTCGAGGCCACGGTGGCCCACCAGCCGCGCGCCGATTATCTGGCCGAGAAATACGGCATCAAAGCGCATACCAACAATCGCAAGGCCGTCGCGGGCGCCGACCTGATTCTGATTGGACTCAAGCCGCAACAGGTGAAGGGATTTCTCC
>CAZTHM010000060.1:0-5725 GCA_964613505.1 uncultured Acidobacteriota bacterium
ACGCTCTCACCCACGAGGATCGCTTGCGCGCCCGCGTGCAGGTGCTCGTTGACGGACCAGCCCGCCAACGCGCCGCCAATGGCGTGGTTGTAGGTCTGCTCGCGCTCGCCTTGACCGATGGGGTCGAACGCCAGCGCCACGAACCCTTTCATGGCCAGATTGCTCGCCAGCCGCTGCGGTTCGACCTTGCCCTCTTGCGTGTGCCCGGCCTGAAGAAGAATACCGGGGTAACGGCCGGGCTGGTTGGGCCGATAGAGATTGGCCGTAACGAAGAATCCCGGCAGGCTCTCGAAAACCACTTTCTCGATGGTATAGGCCTCGTGCGGGATGCGCCCGGTGATGCGGGGATTGAGCGGCCCGCGGTAGTCGGGCAGGTCGCCCAGAATCTCCAGGAATTTCTCGCGCACCCATTTCTTTCGGCGCTCTGCGTCGGCAACGGTGCGGATTTCAGCGATGGCCTTCTCGCGGCGGTCGAGGTGCTCCTGCGCGATCCGGTCCATCCATTGGAGAAACGGGTCGGGTTTGGTTTGTTGCGCTAGACCCGGCGCGGCAAAAAGCAAAGTAGAACCTAACACGGCGATCGTGATCAGTTTCATAAAGACCTGCTTTGGGAGAGACGCGCGCTCGCGGCCGGCGCGAGGAGCCGCTGGGCGTTCCCCTCGAAGAGGGCCTTCTTTTGGTCATCGGCCAGACCGGACTCCTGCACCTTGAGCAGCGCCGCCTCGAGATAGAACAAGGGGAAATTCGAACCGAACAGAACCCGCTCGAGCGAGACCCGCTGCGCCAGACGAGCCACTCCGCCCACGCCTTCCACCATGGAGAATTCGAAATAGACCTCGCCCGCGGACGACACCGGCGACAACTGCTCCAGCCCGACGATGGGAGTGCAATTCAAGATCTCCAGCCGCACCGCGGGCACACTCTTGACCAGATCGGCGAGCGGAGTCAAATCAACCGGAGGGACACGTATGAGTGGGTGCTGCGTGCGCACGTCTTCCATGCACAGTGCCAGCTGGACGATGAGACGGCGGGCAGTCACCAATCTCAATACCTCCGCAAAGGCCGGGTCCGAAAGATCGTATCCGTGATAGTTGGGGTGCAGACGGATTCCCGGCATCTTGTGCTCTTCCTGGCAGCGCCTCAGATCCTCTTGCCAATCCGGAAGCTTGGGGTTGATCGATCCGAAGGGCACGAGAAGATCCTGCCCGTGCGTGCGGCAATCCTCGGCGAGCCGGGCGTTCACGCCAGCGATGTCCTTGTGCAGAATCCCGTCAAAACTGCCTGCCCAAGCTTGTGTGACGTTGTGCTTCCGCAGCCGGGCGACCAGATCAGCGGGCTCGTCTCCCGCTAACCGGCGGAAGGGCCAGCGGGAGAGATTCACGTTGGTGTCGATCATCACACCCGGAACCCTTTCGCCTGAAGGATGGGCGCGAGCAAGCGGCGGAGGTTTCCGCCCAGGATGAGTTTTTTCGCGGTATCAGGAATGTCGGCGCCGATGACCTTGGCCAGTTGGGAAGCGAAACTCCGGCCCCCGACATCGCTGCCATAAATCACCCGTTCCGCGCCAAGCTCGCGCACCGCCATCTCCACCACTCCCGACGTCGGATCGAATCCCGCGATTTCCGCCGAGATGTTCTTGGCCTCGCGAAGAATGCGAATCCCGCGTTCCCAATCTCCACCCGTGTGGGCGCAGATGAAGGACGCCTGGGGATGCCGCCGCGCGAGTTCGACCAAATCGTACGGAGTGGATTCGCCGGGATCGTTGCCGCCGATTTTGAGCCAGGTGTGTTGCAGGATGGGCGCCTTCATCGCCACCGCCCGCTCGACGATGGGATCCAGTTCCGGAGCGTTGCAGCGCTTGTCCGCCTCCAACTCTCCGACGCCGACCATCGGGCCATCGCGCACGCAGCGATCAAACTCCTGCAAACTGAAGTCGAGATAGCTGGGGCTGAGATACACCGAGCCCAAGGCGCGGTTGGGAAATAGCCGCACCGCCCGCAACACTCGATCGTTTTCTTCGCGGAGCTGTTCGGGAGTGGGATGCATCTGGGCCGAGTAGCCTTGGGAAAGGATCAGCCGCTCGACTCCCATGCGATCGGCGAACAGGATCAAGGTGGTGATCCGCTCTTCAGGAGTCTCGCCGGGCACACGATGCAGATGGCTGTGCGCATCCCAGATGGGCGCGAACTTGTCCGATTCTGAGGCGGAGGGAAATGCGACCGCGCCACGCGCGAGCGCCAGAGTGCAACTTGCGCCCAGACTTTTGAGGAGTGTTCGCCGGGTGATCATCATGGCGCACCCAATCAATGCCCGATGTTGTGGCACTGGTCACAGGAGAGGGTCGCCTTGCGCAGCTTGTGGCAATCAACGCAGGCCCCCATGGAAATGTCTCTTTCCTGCCAAAGAGAAACCCGGTCCTTCACGGGGCCGTGGCACACCGCGCATTCCACTTTGGCGTCGAGGTGCTTCTGATGGCCAAAGAAGACGAGGCCGGGAAGCTGGTACACGCGCGTCCAGGCAAGGAGCTGGTGATCCTTTTCGAGCTGCGCCAGCTTTTGAATTGCCGGACTGTCCGTCGAGATGCCCCGATGGCAACTCATACATTCTGCGACGCCGGGGATTTGCAATGTTTCGCCGGCGCCCCCGGGTTGATGGCACGCGGCACACTCCATTCCGGCTTGAGCGTGGCGCTGGTGACTGAACGGGACGGGCTGCTCCACCATCTGGGCGGGCGCGGGAATGGCTTCGGGCTCGCGTCCCGGCCCCGCGGAAATCGTTCGCGACTCGGCTTGCGGCTTCGCGCTGACGAGGGCGCCTTTGCCTTTCGGAACCAGCGCGTAGGCCGCGAGCACGGGCGTGCCGGAGGCCTCGCGATTGAAATATCCGCCCGGCCCGACCGCGATCACCACGAATTGCTTTTTCGTTTTCTTCCCCAGGTACGTCATGGGTGTAGCGTGCCCGTTGGATTCGAGCTGAGTCACCCAGAGTTCTTTTCCGGTTTTCGCATCGAAAGCCCGGAAGCGGTGATCGTTGGTGCCGGCGATAAAGACCAGTCCTCCCGCGGTGGCGATTGAACCTCCGAGGTTATAGATGCCAGTCTTGGGAATCCCTTTCGCTTCCAGTTCGTCCACCACCCCGAGCGGGACCTTCCAGGCGATTTCGCCGGTCGTCAAGTCGATGGCATTCAGATCTCCCCAGGGCGGCTGCTGGCAGGGGTAGTGGCGATCGTCCCAGTAGCGCGCGTAGCCGCCCCACTTGCTCGAGCGGACGTATGCCGTCGGCGAGCCTTCGGGTTGAGGTTTCATGAACCCCACAGCCCCGACCTCGCTGACGTTGACGAAGAGGTATCCGAGAGCGGGATTGAACGATGCCCCCGACCAGTTACCGCCACCGAGAGTCCCCGGCAACATGATGGTTAGGTCCAGACCCCAGGGGTTGAAGATTCCGCCGGGCAGGGCGGCGCCGAAATTTTCCAGGCAGTATTGGCGCGACTCCGGCGTGACCGTGGTGACGTCATCCAGGCTGACGGAAATCTTGGCGAGCGGCGGAGGCTTGACGGGGAAGGGTTGCGTGGGCCAGGTTGCCTCCCCTGGGACGGTGCTCTGCTTGACCGGCCGCTCTTCGACGGGAAACAGCGGCTGGCCGGTCAGGCGGTCGAGCACAAAGACAAATCCCATCTTGGTGACTTGTGCCACGGCTGGAGTGTCGCGGCCGTCGCGGCGTACGGTGACGAGAGCGGGCGGCGCCGACACGTCGTAATCCCAGATGTCGTGATGCACCATCTGGTAGTACCAGAGCAGCTTGCCGGTTGCAGCGTCGAGGGCCACCAGTGAGTTGCCAAAGAGGTTCTGGCCTTTGCGGTCCGCGCCATAGAAATCATAGGAAGGGGACCCGATGGGCAAGAAGATCATTCCCCGCTCGACATCCACACTCATGATGGACCAGACGTTGGTCCCGGACCGGTCTATCCAGCTATCGCCCTCCCAGGTGTCATGGCCGACTTCGCCGGGTTGCGGCACGGTGTTGAATCTCCAGACCAGCTTCCCCGTGCGGACGTCGAAAGCGCGAACCGCTCCGCTGGCGCCTTTCGACGGATGCTCTTGAATCTCCGATCCAGTTATGACGAGGTCTCCATAGATGGCAGGAGCTGAAGAGACGTCATAGGGGGCTTTGGGGAAGTTGTCCGCAACGCCTTCGCGGAGGTTGATGGCCCCGTTTGTGCCGAATCCCTGGCATGGCTTGCCGGTCTGAGGGTCGAGAGCGAAGAGGCGTCCATCCAGGGTGGGATAGAAAATGCGCTTGTCGATTTTGCGCGCCTTGCCAGCGCAAGGGACGGGCGAGATTCCTTCCCAGTAGGCAACGCCGCGATTGGGCACGGGCCGGCGTGTGCCGCTCTCGCCGGCAAAGGGATCGAATACCCAGAGTTCTTTTCCTGTATCACCATCTACTGCAATGGCTCGGCTGGTGGGAGTAGTGAAATAGAGCACGCCATCAACCATCAAGGGAGTGCTCTCAAACGCTTCGATCCCGCTGTCCGGGCCTTGAGCGACCTCGTAGGACCAGGCGCGTTGCAGTAGATGGACGTTTGTGGCGTTGATCTGCTTCAGCGGAGAGTATCGCATCCCACCCGGATCGTGACCGTAGGATCGCCACTCCTGATCAATCGAACGTGATGCACGCTGCCCGAAGGCGCAAGATCCTGCCAGAAGAATCCACGCTGCACTGCGGAAGAGTCGCCTCATCAAGTCTCCAGATTGGTTTGTTTGCCGCGACAAGAGAGAGAGTCTACCCTACCGTCGCAGCAGGTGAAACCCCAATTCTCGGCGGAAAGCCAACGCGCGTTTTTCACGGCCCGCCGTCACTCACCGCAGCGCGATCCTCACTCCGATTCGGACCAGGGTCGGCGGTCCGATCGTCCGCACCGGAGTGCGAGCGACGTCGTAGCGCTGGTTGAGCAAGTTTTCCACGGCGGCGAACGCCTCCACGCCGTGCCCCAGCGAGCGGGAAGCCAGGGCGTCCAATGCAAAGTAGCGATTGAGCGTGAGCCGGTTCTGGTCGTCGTCAAATTCCGCGCCTGAGAATCTGGCCTGAAGCGCCGCCGTCAACCAGCGGCGGTTGGCGTAGCGTGTCTGGAAGGCAAGAACGTGGCGCGGGACATGAGGGATCAGCAGGCTTTCCAGGGTAGGGTCGGCTGGAAACCGGAGCACCGTGGCGTCCGCAAACTGGTAGCCTCCCGAGAGCGTCACCGAATCGGAAACGCGCGCGGCGAAATCAAACTCCACGCCGCGTGACCGGGTGCTCCCCAGATTCTGGCGCTGGCGGGTTATCAGGCTGGGCTGAACGTCGAGCGTCACGTTGGCGACGGGCTGCGAAAGGTGGCTCCAGAAGAAAGTGAGTCGTGTGGTCAACCTCTGGTGGAAAGCCGCGGCGCTCGCCCCCACTTCCGCGCCGGTCAGCCGCTCAGCCTGCAGAGCAGGATTGGCGCGCGTCAGGACGTTTCCGACCCGAAACGAGCGATAGAGTTCGTTGAGCGTGGGCGCACGGAAGGCTCGATAGGCAGAGGCGCTCAGCACAACATTTTCCGTCAGCCGGTGCAGGACAGCGAGCCGCGGGCTGAACGCTGACTCCGTGCGCAATGGGAATCGGGTGGTTTGGATGGGACCGGGCGCGACAAGCGATCGGCTGTCCAGAACGCCCAGCGAGTTGCGCCAATGATCGAAGCGCA
>CAZTHM010000060.1:5825-12894 GCA_964613505.1 uncultured Acidobacteriota bacterium
GCCGGAACGCGCTGGTTGCGATTCAGTGTCTCGCTGGCGCGATCCGGCGCGACCGCGGAGAAACTCTGGTGATAGATCTGCGGGCCGCCGTAAGCGCGAATCGAGAACGTTCCCGCGGCGTCGGACTGCCAATCGCCGCCCAGGGCAAGCTGGCGGAAGTGCGTGCGGTTGGTCTGGAGCGGTGTGCCGTTCTGGCGCGATTCCTGCAGGATCGAGCCCCGCGCGAAGACGCGTGATCGTTCTGAAGTCTTGCGCTCGAGCGTAACTTGCGCGGTGGAATGTTCGGAGGCGGCCTTCGTATCGACAATGCCACGATCGGGCTCGTCGACCAGAACGTATCCGTCCGTTCGGAATCTTTCGGCAGCGAGAATCGCTCGCCAATTGCCTCTTCGAAGGTAGGTGGCGACCGATGCGTCGAATGCCCGCTCGCTGCCATAGGCAGCCTCAAGCCATAGGGATGAGTTCTGAGCACGCCGCGGAATGACATTGACAACACCGCCCAGCGCGCCGGTTCCGTAGAGATCTGACGCGCCGCCGCGCACCACCTCGATGGCGCCGATCTCCGCCCGGGGCACTCGATCCCAGTAAATCCAGCCGCCAAAGGGATCGTTGAGAGGAATACCATCGGAGAGGACGAGGGCGCGGCTGGCGCCGCTCGCACCGACGCCGCGGAGGGAGACGCCTTGCGAAGTCGGATTGGCGGTTCGGCTCCCCGTCCGGCGGAAGAGCGCAAAACCCGGCACCTGACGAAGCGCGTCATCGATCGCCGGAGCGGCGCTTACGCTGAGATCTTCCGAGGTCAGCACCGTGACACTAGCCGCCGTCTCGCTCACTCGCTGCTCGGTGCGAGTCGCGGTGACCGTAATTCGCTCGACCGGAGAGAGCGGTTGGAGAACAATTTCCACTGGAGACGAGTCTTGGGTGCTCCACACCCTCTCGGCGACCGCAAATCCGCTGGCTCGGATGGTGATCGTGGCCGTCGAAACCGGGAGGGAGGTGAATGCAAACTTCCCTTCGCGGTCCGTGGTCTTAACCTGCCTGAAATCCGTCCCGCTCACCATGACTTCGGCTTGCGGGACGGAAGCTCCGCTCGGATCGCGGACGAATCCTTCCAGGCGGGAGTTTTCAGCGGCGCGGAGTCCGCCGCTCCCCAGACTCGAGCCGGTCAGTCCAATCAGCAGGAAGTAGAAGAGGCTTCTAGTGCCCCGCATAGCTCACGCGCCAGACGGAATTGGAGCCGTCGTCGGTGACGAAAAGCGAGCCGTCCTGTCCGACGGCGACGCCCACCGGCCGTCCCCAGACTTCGCCCTCGGCGGTCACAAAGCCGGTGAGGAAGTCCACGTACTCCCCCGCAGCGCGGCCATCCTTGAGCGGAACGCGGATGACTTCGTACCCCGTGCGCACCGCCTTGTTCCACGAGCCGTGTTCCGCCGCAAAAATGTTGCCGCGAAACTCTTGCGGGAACTGCTCGCCATCGTAGAAGATCATCTCCAGCGATGCGTTGTGGGGTTGCACGAGGACATCTGGAACGATGACTTTGTCCTTGAGCTCCGGGTGCTTACCCTTGTGGCGAGGATCCTGGTTGCCACCGATGTAGTACCAGGGCCAGCCGTAGAAGCCGCCCTCCTGGACGTGCGTGATGTAGTCCGGAGGGAGGTTGTCGCCCAGCCCGTCGCGTTCGTTGACCGAAGCCCAAAGCTCATTCGTCTTGGGATTGATCGCGATCCCGACTGCATTGCGTATGCCCCACGCGTAGACGCGCAAGCCGCTACCATCGGGGTTTGCCTCCAGTATGTTGGCGCGTCGGTATTCCCCAGGATTGTCGTCGCTATCGTCAACATTGGAGAGCGACCCAACGGAGATGTACATCTTCTTCCCGTCCGCCGAGAAGGCGATGTCGCGCGTCCAGTGTCCGCCGCCTCGCAGGCGTCCGTAGCCCGGTAGATTCGGGACGACAACCTCGCGCGGGGCGCGCGCTGCCAGGTCGCCGTTCACATATGGGAAGCGCACGACGGAGTCGGTGTTGGCGACATAAACGTATTTCGGATCGGGCCCGGGTGGATGGAAGGCAATCCCAAAGGGCAGGGCGAAGCCGGAGGCGAAGACCTGGACACTCTCGGCCTTCCCGTCCTTGCTGATGCCTCGGAGCAGTTTGATGCGCCCCGGCTCGCTCTCCGCCACAAACAAATCTCCGTTTGGCGCCTTGCGAATCAGCCGCGGATTGTCCAAGCCTTCGGCATACAGCTCGACTTTGAATCCTGCCGGCGCCTGCGGCCAGGCGTTTTGCGGCCTTCGGATGAGGCTGGGACCGCGGTCGACGGATTTCGTGGCGAAAGGCGCGGGCAGATCGGCGGGCGTGATTTTGTGAACCGCGCCAGACTTTTGCCCGCGATAGTCTGTGAACACGCCCCCGCCTCCCGGCGCATTCCCGTCACCGCTGGAACCGTCTCGCTGATCGCTTCCAGCACACGAAGCCAGAAGCGCGGCGAGGGCAATCGCCGAGGTGACGAAACTAATCTGTCGGTTCATTCTTGAATTTCCTGTACAAAGACGATTCACATTTGCGCCGAGCCACGGCCGTCCTCTGGCCGTGTGGAGAGCACTGGACTTTGATCCAATCGCCCTGCAACGGAAGGATTATCCCAAACCGGCAACTTCTGAGAGGGGAAGATGTCACGCCGAAAGTCGCACAACCGGCATCTGAGGAAACGAGTGGCGTGTAAGTCTTTGAAAAAGCTGGCGGGGACGACGGGGTTCGAACCCGCGACCTCATGCGTGACAGGCATGCGTTCTAACCAGCTGAACTACGTCCCCGAATCGATTGATTCATTGATTCATCGGGTCATTGATTCATTGAAGCGCGCGCCAGCGGCCACCGTCGGGCCGATCTTGCTGCCGCGCAGCAGACTGCTTGTCCCAATGATTCAATGACTCACTGAATCAATGACTCAATTCTTCTGGTGGGCGGTATCCGGCTCGAACGGATGACCTTCTGCTTGTAAGGCAGACGCTCTGACCAACTGAGCTAACCGCCCCGGCACCCTCGAACCCGGAGGGAGCGTTCCTTCCGCCCGCGTGCCTCCGCGAGCACGCTTTCCTTGACACTCTCAGATTCTCGAATATACACTAGTGCGTTTCGAGCGTCAAGGATGGCGCTCTCCTGCTCATGCATCTGTCGCGCGACTACGTGGCCTACATGGCCAAACAACTCTTGAAACGGATGGCTGTATCCAAGTCGATTCAATTCGAGCAGCCGGACTACGTTACCGAAGTCGTTGCGCAGGTCATGCTCGATGAACTTTCGGTCGAGGATCGCATCAACGACGAAGTGCGGAAGATCCTCGAGCAGCACGGCGACGAAATGAAGCGCGTGGGCGCTTCCTACGAAGAGATGTTCAAGAAAGTGAAGAAGCAACTCGTCTATGACCGGAAGGTTATCCTCTAGTTTTGCGCATCCTTTCTCACCTATGAAACTGACTCGCGAGAAGGTCATCCAGCTTTCGCACCGTATCATGGCGGCGGTGGAGGAACTTGACGAGGTGGAAATCTTCGATGAGCCCAACACTATCCGCCAGGAAATCGTCAAAGTGCTCAACGACCTTCTGCACGAGGAAGAGAAGATCGAAGAAGCTGTCCGCCAGCGGATCACTTCTCAGAAGCGAACCATTCCGGAAGGCGGCGCGGAGTGGGACATCCTCTACAGGAAGTACTATGGGGATGAACTCCGCAAGCTCGGGATTGGTCCGCCGAGCCGACCCCGAATCTGATTCCGCCCTTCCACGAGTCCCGCCGAGTTCCCGTCTTGCTTCATGCTCCGGACGGGCAAGCATCGGCCACGTTGACCCACTGCTAAAGACAAAGGGCAGCCCTATTTGCCAGGCTGCCCGGATGTTCCGCATACTGAATCGAGGCTTTAGTCGCGCCGTCGCAGGACGGGCGGCTTATCCTCGCCGTCGTCCTTGCTTTTACCCGTCGTCTGAGAATCGGTCGTGGTGGTATCGGCCGCCTCGCGTTTGCGCAGGGTAGGTCCTTCCTTCTTGTCGGTCTTCCTCTTCATGCTCATGATGGTCTGCAGGCGGCCCTTGACGTCGTCGAATTCCGAAGTCGAGACGAGATACTGCGGCTTTTGGGGGAGGATCTCCTTGATCTCCTTCTCCGAGGCCACGATGCGCTCCGGCGTGGGCGGATGGCTGGCGAAAACGGTTGGGACACTACCGGGGCTGCGGCGGTCCTGCTCGATGATCTTGGAGAAGAATGAAACATAGGCGCTGGGATCGTATCCGGCCTTGTACATGTACTGCAGACCGAGCATGTCGGCTTCGGCTTCGGCGCCGCGGTTGAACTTCAGGAAGGCAATCGGGATCCCGAAGTTGAGCGCCTGCGAGGCGCCAATATACACCGGGTACGACATGGGGACGAAGATGAGAGGAATCATGATGTACTGCAGGAGGGTCGCCTTGGTCATCTGCGAGGCCCAGTGGCGTGCCGCCGCGTGCGCGATCTCATGCGCAACCACGCCCGCCACCTGGGCTTCCTCGTCGGCGGCGAGCAGCAGTCCGCTATTGACATAAAGAAACCCGCCGGGCAGCGCGAAAGCGTTCAGCGAGGGATCGTCGATGACTTTTACGGTCAGCGGAATCGTCAGGTCGGAATTCCGCGCCAGGTTCTGCGCCAGCCGGTTGACGAATTCATTCACCACGGGGTCGGTGACCATCTTGGCCGTATGGTCGATTTCCGTCGAGTACTGCTTGCCGTAGGCGATCTCTTTTTCCTGCGAGATGATGCTGCGATGCGCCACCTTCCGGTCGCCGATCGCGCCCACGTCTTTCTTCTTGTCCTTGGCACCAGCCGACAAAGGGAGGTTGGCGGTTAGCAGCACCGCCGCCAGTAATACGGTTGTCGGACGGGACGGTTTCATGGAATCACTCCTCGCGCCGCTTGTACTGTCATTATAACTCTAGATGCGTCCTTCGCAAGCCGGGTTTCCACACCGCGCAAGATCTTTTGCCGATGACCTTCAAGGGCTAAAAGCGGCTGCCCGATTGTTGCTGCTTGCCGCCCGCAGGACCAGCGCTAGTAGCCCCCCGTCTTGTCCGTTTCGATTCCCCCGCCGGCCTGACACTGAGTTTGATTGCTCGGGAACGCCGGGGGTTGTCTCGCGGGCTGCAAGCCTGTAATCGCCACATCTCACTGTAACTCCCTGTAAATCAAGGGATTGAATCGCACTCGGCAACGCCTATTGACTCCCCGCTTCGACCCGGTTAGATTAGCACCTCCGTCTTGTCCGGAGTTCCGGGCTGACAGTATAGTCTTTGACCGGTCGCGAGTGGTAATTCCAACCCGAGGGGTGTGACCTGTGGCAGTGGCATCGATCCAGTTGGGCCAACTCTGGAAACTGACCGGGACCGGGGATACCTGGCTGGTCACCAAGGTTTACTCCGAAGTCTTCGCCACCTACGCCGTCCTCCGCAAAGTCGGGGGAGGGGATTCGGACGTTCGTCGCGTCAAAGTGGACAAGGCTTCGGGCGGAGCCGCGCTGCCCGGCTTCACCTTCGCGCAGGAGGAATCGCAGGCGTTTTAGAGACCCCGGCGCATTCTGCCCCGCGCCGCCCAGGGACTCCCGGCGCCGCCCGTCGCCGCCTGCACCCGCTTCCGCATGTTCACCACCCTCCTTGAATATCTCGCCAGCTTCATTATCGCGGTGATTTCCACGGGCGGCTACCTGGGGATTGTTCTCCTCATGGCGATCGAGTCCGCCTGCATTCCCTTGCCCTCGGAAGTCATCATGCCGTTCTCCGGATATCTGGTCTCGTTGGGCCGGTTCAATCTGATGGGCGTGGCCGTGGCGGGCGCGCTGGGGTGCAACGCCGGGTCGCTCGTGGCCTACTACGTGGGCTCGTGGGGCGGGCGGCCGCTGGTCGAGAAGTACGGCCGCTACGCGCTCATCACCCGTCACGACCTCGAAATGGCGGACCGCTTCTTCGCCCGCTACGGCGACTGGGCGGTCTTCATCGCCCGGCTGCTGCCGGTGATTCGGACCTTCATCGCGCTTCCCGCCGGCATCGCGCGCATGAACGTTCTGCGCTTCCACGTCTTCACCTTCCTGGGGTCGCTCCCCTGGTGCTACGCGCTGGCCTACGCGGGTATGAAGCTGGGCGGGCGCTGGACCGATCTTCGCCAATACTTCCACCGCTTCGATACGGTCCTGGGGATCGTCATCATCGCCGGCGCCGTCTGGTTTATTCACAACCGCTGGAAGAATCGCCTGCGCGCGGCGGAATAGCCTTCAGCCATCAGCTTTCAGCTATCAGCAGTCAGCCATCAGATGTCAGCTTTCAGCCGTCAGCCCCCACGGGACGGTCGTGAGTAATTTGTTGATGTAGCGGCGAGTTTACCTCGTCCGTCGGCCGACGGACGGCGTGAAGCCGCCTCTACATCGAATTGACTCACTACCCAAGTTCCAGCGCGCGTGCATCGTTCCAACAGATGTCTGCTGACGGCTGATGGCTGACTGCTGATAGCTGAAGGCTTCCTTTTCGCTTCGTCTCCGAACCTAAATTCTCTAACCTGTTGAATATAAACCACATTTTAGATTCGTGTTATTTTTCAACAGTTCCTTTGTTTTCAACAACATCGGTAGCTTCGCTTTGTCCAAGAAATTGTATCGCGTTCATTCTTCAAGCCTTGTTAGCTTTGCCTCCCCCCCTATATAAGGGGCCTGAGCGCTTTTCTCTCGACCGCCTCGCCCACTTCACGAACAAAAGCAACCGCGTCTTGCTTTCGATTTGCCGGTCCAGGGCCTGATCCTGATGGATGAGGGAGCGCCAGGCGTCATCCGCCGGCACGAGCGCCGCGCGCTGCAAGGCCTCGGGGGAGGGAATGTGCTCATCGATGTAAGCTTGATACCGAGAGGCCAGCAGCATCTTCTCCTCCTCGATCGCGCGCACCAGTTCCGCCCGCGTCGCTTCCAGGGAATCCCGCTCCAGGCGCGCCGCGCGGGCTTCTTCCGACTCGTCAGTGGCAGGGGCGGGGATGGAGCCTGCGTCCGCCGGTTCGGGCGGCGAAGCCG
>CAZTHM010000061.1:0-12732 GCA_964613505.1 uncultured Acidobacteriota bacterium
GTGATTGTTCAGCTTCAGGATGAGCGGGATCTCGCCGGCGGCGCGCGCGGCGGCGTTCTCAATGAATCCCAGCGGCGCCGCGTAGGCGTTGCAGCCCGCCTCAATCGCCAGCTCGAAGTGGTAGTTCGGATCGTAGCCGATCGGATTGACGGCGAAACTGCGCGCCGGGCCGTGCTCGAATCCCTGGTCCACGGGCAGAATCACCAGCTTGCCCGTGCCCGCCAGCCGCCCGGTGTTGAGCAGACGCGCGATGTTCGTCTTCGTCCCGGGATTGTCACTCTCGTACCAGCTCAGAATTTCTCTGACCCGATCCGTATTTCGCCCCGTGCGGGTCCCCGTGGTCGGTGCGGCGGTTGCGACTGCCATAATGTTTCCTCCAACGTGAGAAAAGCGAAATTGAAGAGCCTTCCAGAATATCGTCCGCCGCGCGCCTCACGCAACAGAAAATTTGATGGTGGTCAAGATGTCGCCACCTGTAGCGCCGGTCTATGACCGCCGTACCGCAGAGGACCTGCTTAGCATCCCTTTACAGTCTCTGTGGACTTCCGCATAATGCGTGGCGAGAAGGTTGCTTCGCTCAAGCCGGATATGCCCACACTGGATTGGATTGGTAAGAAGGCCGTCATCAATCATCACCGGCAAGTCCCCTATCACCTCTTGCGGTGCGACGCCAGCTTGTCGGCGGGCGACCCGGACTGCGGGAACCTGCTGGTCCAAGGCGACAACTTGATGGCCTTGAAAGCCCTGCTGCCCTACTACGCGGGCAAGGTCAAGTGCATCTACAACGACCCGCCCTACAACACGGGGAACGAGAACTGGGTCTACAACGACGCCGTCAACAGCCCGGAAATGCAGAAGTGGCTGGGAAAAGTCGTGGGAGGTGAAGACGAAGATTTATCCAGGCATGATAAGTGGCTGTGCATGATGTACCCACGGCTGTCTTTGCTGAAGGATTTCTTGACCGAAGACGGCGCGATCTTCATTAGCACCGACGGCAACGCGGCCCCGCCATGTCGCGACACGTCGTGATGCGTCACCCGCCCTTCTAAAGTTCGGCGCTTGCTCCAAGGGGAAACGTGGATTATGATTCGGCAGCGTCTCGTGGACTTATAATAGGAAGTGTAATGGAAGAGCCGTGGGGCAGCTGGATTCCTGGGGTCCTTAATAAGGACCAAGTCAGAATTCTGTGCGAGAAGGGGCTTATCATCGGGAAGGAACCGGATGAATTGGAGGAGGCATTAGATGAATCCTCAATCGACCTCTCCCTTTCCGATGAGGCTTTCAGAATGACCGAAGGCTCGGTGAAGCCCTCAAGAAGTCACGCTTACAGTTGGCTAATCGGCCAACTGGGAGCGAGGCTCCAGAAATCTGAAGACGGCACGTTCAAACTTAACGCGAGAGAGACTTATGTTTTCAAATTAAGGGAGAGACTCCAAAAGCGCCTAATGGACGCCGCAATATATGGACAAGCCACTGCCAAGAGCTCAGTGGGGCGAGTGGACGTTCTCGCAAGGTTAGTCGTAGACGGCATGGATACATATGAGTCCTTTGACCCGGCCAAGCTTGAGAATTCGAACGGGGATATGTATCTGGAAATCACCCCGATTACGTTCCACGTGAAAGTGAAGCCAGGAAAATGCCTGTCTCAGTTGAGGCTTTTTAAGGGCGACCCCGAAGATGTTCGAATGACCAGCAAGGAGTTGTTCAAAACAACCCTGCTGGGATCGGCGGCGAACGACGGAAGCCTTTCAGTCGATCTCACGGACGTGAAAAATGGCGGGCCGCCCGTCGCCGCGTTTTGTGGGATCGAAAACAAACCCGATGACGCGATCCCACTTTGGAAGGAAACAAATGGGAAAAAACCCGATCCGCGTAAGTACTGGAGGTTGGTGAGGGCGGACGAGAGAGGAAGGTTGAAGATTACGGAGTCTCGGTTCTACTTATTGAGGTCGAAAGAACGCATTCGCGTACCCGACGGTATCGCCATCTACTGTCGCGCCAGTGATGAGACAATTGGAGAAATGAGAATTCATTATGCCGGCTTTGTACACCCCCGGTTCGGAACCCGACGGAAAGATTCGAAGATTGGGACGCCTCTAATGTTCGAGGTGCGAGGTCACCAAGTCGACGTGAGCCTCGAGGACGGGGAGAAGATGGCCAATCTGACATTCTTTCGAATGTCACAGGATTGCCGCGATGGCCACCCAACCCCGTATGAAGATCAGGAACTCGAACTGTCAAGCTTCTTTGATCCTTGGCCCACCAAGTTGGGAGGGTATGCCGATGGCACAGTTGAGCCAGCTTGAGCGAAGACAAGAAAGCGGAACGCTGTTTCCCTTGAAGGGTCAATTCAGAATTGTCGAAATAGGGAAACCAGACGTTGAAGGATGGAGTGATCACATCAAAGTTTTGGGAAACCTGATTACGGCGAACCAGACCATGTACCCTGACATCGACCGCTGGTTCTCCGCGAAGGTCGTGCCCGGTCTTAAGTCCGCCGAGAGAATTGCATACGTTGCGTATGAAGGCGAAAATCCCATCGCGTCTGCGGTATTGAAGCTCGGCGAGAGATCGAAGTTCTGTCATTTGCGAATTCACGAGGACTTTCAAGACCAAGACCTGGGGCAGATGTTCTTCACCCTAATGACCTTGGAAATCCGACACCGCGCAAAAGAAGTCCACTTCACACTTCCGGAAAGCCTATGGTGCAAGAAGAGTGAGTTCTTCAAATCATTCGGGTTCTCAAGCACCAAAAAGGCATCGCGCCAGTATCGACACGGTGATACGGAGTTCTCCTGCTCAGCTCCCCTATCCACTGTTTGGTCGGCTGTGCTGAACAAGGTGCCTGAGTTGGTGACCAAATTCTCTGTGGGGGGATACTCATTGGGTAGCGATGTCCTTCTGAGCGTCAAGCCCCAATACGCCGAACGACTTCTTGCGGGAGCGAAATTGGTCGAGATACGCAAGAGGTTCTCGAAGAAATGGCTGGGTCGCAAGGCGGTTTTGTATGCATCGCAACCACAGGGTGCCCTGGTCGGTGAAGCAACAATTCGTTCCATTACTCGTGGACGACCCGCTGATATCTGGTCTTACTTTGCGACAAGGATTGGAGGTTCGTGGGAGGAGTTTGAAGGCTACGTAGCGTCAGCCGATGAAGTCTCCGCGATCGAGCTATGTGATGTTCGCCCCTACCGAGCCCCGGTCCCTCTAGATCAAGTCGAGTATCTCTTGAAAGAAGACCTCAGGCCGCCACAATCCTATTGTGAACTGACCATGCATAAAAATGACGTGTGGGCAAAGGCTGTCTCTATTGCCACTTTGCTTCATGGTCGGTGCGGAGTTTTCAGTCGAAGGTTCGCCCAAGAGGTTCGTCGGGAAGAATTGGCCCTCCGGTAGCAAATCCTATTTGAATGGGTTATCCCCCTGGTGGATGCATCGTATCGCTATGTGTGCGGGTGAATCCGCTTCAAGAACGCTGCGCTCGCGGCTAGTCGGACAATCACAACATCTGACCGGTTGGCGCAGACCATCTTTGGTCTGCGTGCCAGCGTGGAGCACCCAGAGAATGGCAGACCTCAAACGTCTGCGCCAGCCCCGTTCCTACGTCGTTCCCATGGTTTGCACCAGCCTGGCGTAAAGGCGGGCAGCCTTGGCGCACCTTTGCCTAGTTCGGCTACTAGCGCGCCATCTTACGTCCTTCCCCGATTTCAAGTTCATACACCAAATGCTGTCCGGCGCGGCTTGGAACCTCTGTTGCAAGATTACGGATAAGAGCTCCAAATACGCTTTCAAGTCCTCTTCATCCCAAGTTGCCGCATGAAGGAACACGTAGCGCTGGCGTTCATTCTGGTCGGTCACGAAAAGATGAGGGGTGCCGACCAGCACAATCCCCTCAAATCCAGACCCGGGTTGCCGTTCTCTTAGGAGGCTGCGGTGGAATTTCTTGATCCTCGGATAAAATGAAGATTCAAAGACACCGAAGGCAGCTTCGTTGTCCTGAGCGACTTGCTGGCGACGAACACCGCCAAGCGCCAGGGCTTGGCCGATCATCGTGCTCACTATCGCGCTGCGGCCTCTACCTTTTTGTGAGCAGAAGGCAACGACTGCTTCACGCAACGGCAGGTAATATCTGTTGGCGTGGTCCTTGCCTTCCTCCAGCGAACTGAGCATGTTCACCCAGTCTGTAGCAGGTGCATGGACAAGGCGGCTCAAAGGGTAAATGTGGACTTGGGCTGGCATAGGGTTTCTCCTTGCTTCCAGCATTTGGCGCTCGCGGCAACCTTTACTATGTAGATATGAGGCCTATAATTTTACCACCATTCCAACACTTTCATATACATCTACTCGAAGGGCGATACAAGTGACAAAAGAGCAAGGGCAAGGTTCTAGGGGTTAGGGACGGGGAGCCGCATCGGGCGATTGAGACACCGAGCTTTGCACCCTCAGACCCAAATGCTTTTGAGGGCAGCTCCCACACGCCGAAAACCCTTGTCACTCGTGACCAAAGCGGCTTGCATGGCCTGGGCGAGGGCGGCGGCGAAGCGGGCCGCGTGGAACTGAGGTTCGTTAACCAGCTTCACGAGCAGTTGGCGCTGTTGACGTTCGAACCTGGCTGGACGGTGGCGTCGCTTGCCAACTGGCTTGACAGGCAAATCCCGCACATAGAAATCGTTCAATCGCAATAAGCGCCTTTCATCCATAAGGCGCTTTCCCACCTGATCGAGAGCCGAGGGCTCACATATAGAGGAATTGGCCCGGCAAAAGTTCCGGCTGCGGACGGCTCTAGAGAAAAAGATCGAGGAGCATCGGCAAGCGCAGGCCAAGACGGCCTACAACGCTCTGTTGTTCGGCGCGGGCGCCGGAAAACTGGAAGTGAGTAAGCACCTCTATTTCACTTTCGAAGAGAATCGTTACGCGCCGAATTCCCTCTACGCGAACGGGTACACTTTCCAGAAGCACTACTTTCCTAAAGTGGGCGAACTCGAATCGCAAGGCGAAGAATTCGAAGGCGCGGTCTTCCTGGATACCCACCCGAAGGTTTGGTACTGGGTCCGCAACCTGCCACGGAGCGACTACTCCTTCTGGCTGCAGACATCCACCGATAAGTTTTACCCGGATTTCGTCGCCCTTTCGAACGACGGCCGCATTTTGGTTGTCGAATTGAAGGGTGGGCATCTGTGGGGTAGTCCCGATTCCGAGGAAAAGCGCAAGCTGGGCGAGTTGTGGGCAGAGCACAGCGGCGGCGCCTGCCTCTTCATCATGCCCAAGGGCAAGGATTGGTCGGCAATCGATGCTCTTCTCCAAGCCCCTCCTCCCAGCGGTTCCTTGTTCTAGGAATATCTCTGTCTACCGACCGGCCGGTAGGGAGCGCCCCCCAATCCAGCCCTGGCCGTAGAGCCCTTTCCAGCGGAACGACCTATCACGGGATTCCCGAGGCGTCCGGTCGCGATGCGCCGCGGCAACCGAAGGATGCGTACTCTGCTAGCCCAGTGCTTGGAGGGAAGCCCGAATCAACCCGGCGAAACTCTCCGCCTCCAGGGCGGCGCGGCCGATGAAGAGGCCGTCGGTCCCGCTTTCCGAAACCAGCGTGGCGGCGTTGCGGAGATTGACGTCCCCGCCATAAATCACCGGAACCGCGGCGGCGCTCGGTCCGAGCAACTCCTCCAGAGTGGAGCGAATGTGAGTCTGCATATCGCGGACGTAGTCCATTCCGATCTCCGCGCTCTCCGCTCCAATCGCCCAGACCGGTTCGTACGCTACGATCAGGCGCGGGGCAGAGGCTGCGTCCACACCCGCGAAGATCGTGCGGAGCTGATTCTTCACCACCTCAGCGCCGATGCCGCGCCGCTTATCTTCGAGCTGCTCTCCAACGCAGACCAGCGGCCTCAACCCGTGCTGCAGCGCCGTATGCACTTTGCGGTTTATATCCGCGTCGGTTTCGTTGAAATAGCGGCGCCGCTCCGCGTGGCCGAGCTCGACCAGATCCACGCCCAATTCCTCCAGCATGAGGGCAGAGATCTCGCCCGTGTAAGCGCCGTGTTCAGCCCAGTGCATGTTTTGAGCGCCGACCCAGAGCCTGCCTTCGCTCGCGCGCTTGACGGCCTCGATCGCGGTGTAGGGAGGAATGAGAAAAACCTGCGCGGCGTCAGAGCGGTCGAGTTTCGCCAGCCGGCCGAGCAACTGACGGGTGTAATCGACAGACTCCCGGATCGTTTTGTTCATCTTCCAGTTGGTGCCCAGGAGCAGCCGACCGTTCCTCATCACTTTTTCTCACCCGGCGTTGATGCCCTGCGATCGAGTTTCTCCAGTTCGCGCATGCGGGCAACTTTCGGCCCGGAGCGGCCGGGCTCGAACTCGGATCGAACCCACGCGGTGGCAATCACCCGCGCCAGCTCGGGCCCCACGACTCGCGCGCCCATCGTCAGGACCTGCGCGTCATTGCTCTTGCGCAGCCGCTCGGCGGAGTACACGTCGTGACAAACCCCCGCATAGACCCCTTCCACTTTGTTGGCAATCATGGCCATCCCCAACCCCGTGCCGCAGATCAGCACGCCGCGGTCGAATTCCTTGGCGGCGATGCGGCGGGCGAGGTTGTAGCCGACGTCGGGGTAATCCACTTTCTTGCTTCCCAGCAGATTGAGGTCTTCCACCTCGACGCCGAGAGACCGCAAATGCTCGGTGAGGATCTTCTTCAGCTCGATTCCGGCATCATCACTATCGATGGCCACGCGCATACCCTCTGCCTCCACTTGTCACGACGACTTGGTCGGTTCATCCTTCGACTGTTGCCAATTATATGCCAGACGCGCCCCATTTCAGCTGTCGCTGATGGGGGGGCTGATCGAGCTCGAAAGTCCGCGGACCTTCAGGAGAACATTCTCCGACGCTCAGCCGGCGCCGGAAGTGCAAGCCCAACCGACGCTATTGACTCTCCAGCCGCGGCCACCGGCCCGGCCGCCTCGCATCCTCTGGAAAGTTTCACATGTTATCCTCCTTGTGGGCCGGCGGAGGAAGACAGAAATCTGTTCTGGCGCCCAGGTCAATCAGGATGAGTCTCTTGCTCAAAGTCGAATGCTATGCCGGTTACAAGGCTGACGAGCGGCCTTTGCGCTTCACGCCGCAGGCTCCTGCGGGGCGGACCTACGAGGTCAGAGAAATCCTCGACCAGTGGTACGGCGTTGGATACCGTTGCTTCAAGGTTCGCGCCGACGATGGCGCGATTTATATTTTGAAGCATACTTCAACCGATGATATCTGGACGATGGAGTCCTTCCAACGAGAACACCAATAGTTGTTTGACCAACGCCGGTCGCCTCGCCCAGCGCGAATTCATGACAATCTCTCCGAGAAGTGATTAAATAGTTTTGCCGACCTTGTAGTGCGGGATCGCACCTTGCGCCGGAGGCGCGCAGGGCGAAGTTCGTCGAGGCCACATGCAGAAGGGTGAGAATGCCATCTCGGTTGCGCTGGCCGCGGTCATCCTGCTGGTCTTCCTGGCGGTGCACCAGCGGTGGCAACCAGCCAGCTTGAAGGAGGCTGCCTCTTCGGCGGAAGACTTCATTCTAACCACCACCGGCCTGGGCGGAGAGATTCCCGAGATTGCCGGCTTTGAGAAAGTAAAGACGTATCGCCTCGGGCGCTATCGCGCCGCCCTTTATCGCGTCAGTCCGGCGCCGGTGCTTTTCGCTCCAGGCCGCTTCTTCATCTACGACCCGGGGAACAAGGTCGCCTTTCGGCTCGAAACACTGGAAGGCTCGAAGGATGCCTGGACGACGCTTTACGATTTCGCAGGACGAAACGGGCTGGGAGTTCCGGGTACGCGCGCGCGGCCCAACTACACGCGGAATCTGACGGGGAACCCGGAGCTTGACATCGTCATCGGGCAGTACTCGGGCGGCGACCATTGTTGCACTACCGCCACGGTGCTCGAACTGGGGAAACAGACGGTGCAAGTCCTAGGCCAGATTGACGGGCTGGATGGCGTCCCGTTCGAGGGCCTCACGATCCGCAAAATCGACAAGGACCCAGACTGGGAGTTCATCGCCCACCGCCCCTACAGGACCTTCTGCGGCGGCCACGATGATGCCGCCGATGTGCTTTCGATTTTTGATTTTGCAGACGGCCGATACGTGGACCAGACTGCGAACCACGCCGATTTCTTCCAGGCGGCTCTTCAAGAGAACCTTAAAACATGGGCCAAAGAGAAGGAACGTTCCATTCAGCTCCTGCAAACAGTGGCCGTTAACTACGCGGCGCTGGGCCGGCGCGACGAAGGGAAACGATTTTTCGCCATGAGCTTGCCGGAGCTGCTCCCCGCCCTGAAGAAGAAAGGCGTGGACCCCAACGCCTGCATCGAAGATTTCGAGAGCCTCTTGGACAGAACAGCGAGCGTGGGAACGGTCAGCAGTTCGCCGCCAGCGATCAGCCCACCACCGCCGGCGCGCTAAGGGCTCCCCATTGCCGGATTGGCCTGGGCCGCCGCTTCGGAACACTCCGCCTCAGGTTGCCGGCTCTTCCCAATTTTCCAACCACGCTTTGATTCGCCCCATGAACTGGTCGGCCACCGCGCCATCGATGATGCGGTGGTCGAAGGTGAGAACCAAATAGACCATCGGCCGGATGGCAATGGCGTCGTTTCGCACCACGGGCCGCTTCTCGATTGCGCCCACGCCCAGGATCGCAACCTGGGGCTGATTGATAATTGGCGTACCGAAGAGGCTGCCGAAGACGCCGGGATTCGTGATCGTGAAGGTTCCACCCAGGACGTCATCCACGCTCAAATGCTTGGTGCGAGCGCGTTCGGCCAGGTCTTTCACCGCTCGCGCAATCTCCAGGAAATTCTTCTCATCGGCGCGCTTGATGACGGGGACGATCAGTCCTGTCTCCAGCGCCACCGCCACGCCGATGTTGACGTCGCGCTTGTAAACAATGCTGGCGCCGTCCAGGGATGAGTTGACGATCGGAAAGGCCCGGATCGCCTCCACGGCGGCACGAACGAAAAACGGCGTGTAGGTCAGCTTGAGGTCGTGGCGCCGCTCGAATTCATCGCCTTGCCGCGCCACCAGTTCGCCGACCCGCGGCATTTCGACTTCGAAGACCGTGCTGACGTGCGCCGAGGTTTTCTTGCTGAGCGCCATGTGCTCGGCAATCTGCTTGCGCATGGGCGTCATGGGTACGACGTGAGTGGGGCCCGTGAAAACAATCGCCGGAGCGGCGGGAACCGCTGCCGGAGCGGGTGCTGCCCCGGCGGGCGCGGCGGCGGGATGGGAAAAAGCAGAGGGTCGCGCGAGATGAGCCAGGATATCTTTCTTACTGATCCGCCCGCCCAGGCCGGTTCCCTTTACTTCGCTGAGTTCCACGTTGTGCTCGCGCGCCATGCGTCGAACGAGCGGCGAAGAGCGAATCTTGCCGCCCGCCGCCGGGACAGCGGGCGCAGAGACAGGCAGTGTTCCCGCGGTGGCGCGTGGCCCTTCCGCTGCGGATGTGGCCTGCGGAGCGGAGGCGGGGGCCGTTGCCGCGAGCGCTGGTTCTGCTGCCGCCACCTCAGCGCCCTCACCGTCAATGATGGCCACCACCGCATTCACCGCGACGGTTTCATTCTCGTGCACCAGGATCTCCATTAGCACCCCCGCGGCAGGGGAAGGGATTTCCGCGTCCACCTTGTCGGTGGAGATTTCGAAAAGCGGCTCGTCGCGCTCCACGCGCATTCCCACTTTCTTCAGCCACTTCGTGACCGTTCCCTCGGCGATGCTTTCCCCCATTTGGGGCATGATGACTTTGGTGGGCATGTGCTCCTCCCATTGAATCATTGATTCATTGGATCATTGAATCATTTGCCGCACACGCAGCCTGCCGAGCGCGGCGCCCGACTCGAGCCTTTCCAATGAATCAATGGAACAATGGGTCAATGGATCAATTTCAATATTCCGAAAGCCTCCGCGCCGCCTCGATCACCTTCTGCGCGTTGGGGAGAAAGAACTCCTCGAGGGGCGGCGAGAAGGGCACCGGCGTATCGGGCGCGGTGACGCGCACGATGGGGCCGTCCAGGTCCTCGAATGCCTTTTCTGCGATCAGCGCCGCGAGTTCGCCCGCCATGCCGCCGGTGCGCGTGTCCTCGTGCAGCAGGATCACTTTGTGGCATTTCCGCACGCTCGAGAGCACGGCATCCTCATCGTAGGGCAACAGGGTGCGCAGGTCAACGACCTCCACTTCCAGCCCTTCCTTCGCCAGTTGTTCCGCGGCTTCGAGCGCCGTCCACACCATCGCGCCGTAGGTGATGATCGTCAGGTCGCGGCCCGCGCGCCGCACCGCGGCTTTGCCGAGCGGCACTACGTAGTCGTCATCCGGGACTTCCTCCTTGATGCGTCGATAGAGGAACTTGTGCTCGTAGAAGATCACGGGATTGTTGTCGCGGATCGAAGCTTTGATCAACCCTTTAGCGTCGTAGGCCGTTGCCGGTATCACGACTTTCAGGCCGGGGGTGTGAACGAACCACATCTCGTTCGACTGCGAATGGAACGGCCCGCCATGGACGCCCGCGCCCGACGGCCCGCGAATCACCAGGGGCACCGAGGGCCCCCAGCGATAGTGAATCTTCGCCGCCATGTTGACGATCTGGTCGAAGCCGCAGGAGATGAAATCCATGAACTGCATTTCCGCCACGGGCCGCAGGCCCATCAGCGCCGCGCCTACCGCCGCTCCCACGATGGCCGATTCCGAAATCGGCGTGTCAATCACGCGCGCATCGCCGAACTTCTCCAGCATTCCGGCGGTGACTTTGAACGCGCCGCCGTAGGCGCCGATGTCCTCGCCGAGAAGGAAGACGTTGGGGTCGCGCTCCATCTCCTCCCAGATCCCCTGGCGAATCGCGGCGAGATAGGTCATTACGGGCATGGCACCCCTCATCAAAAGATCGGTTCATTGATCCATTGATTCATTGAATCATTCGAGAACACTTGCCGGGTTGGGCTTGCAATGAATCAATGAACCGATGAATCAATGGCCCGATTCTCTTTCCCACCAACAATCTCCCGGGTCGCAGTAAACTCCCTTGACCGCATCAGCCCCGTCCGGCAACGGGCTCGCTTCGGCTTGCGCGATGGCTTCGTCCAGTTCTTTGTGAATGCCCGCTTCAAGCGCTTGGATGCGTTCGCGCGTTATGACACGGCGGGCGAGCAGCAACTTCTCGAAACGCGCGATGGGGTCTTTATTGGCCCACTTCTTCGCGAGCGCCTCGGGAACATACTCCGCGGCGTCGTGGGCGGAGTGGCCGGTCATGCGAAACGTCCGGCACTCGATCAGGCTCGGGCCTTTTCCCGCGCGCGCCCGCGCCAGCGCCGTCTGGGCCGCCGCATAGACCCCCAGCGCGTCGTTGCCATCCACCGAGACGCCGGGCATTCCGTAAGCGGGGCCGCGCACGGCGAGCGAGGCGACCGCGTACTGCTTTTCGGGCGGCGTCGAGTAGGCGTAGGAGTTGTTGTTGCACAGGAACACCACGGGCAGCTTCATCACCGCCGCCAGGTTCATCGCTTCATGAATGTCGCCACGGCTTGAGGTGCCTTCGCCGAAAAAGGTGAGCGCCACGTTTCCCTTGCCGCGCCGTTTCAGTGCCATCGCCGCGCCGCAGGCCACCGGACACCACGCCCCCACGGGCGAGACGGGAGCAATGATGCCGCGCCGGATGTCGCCAATGTGCGGCCCGCCGTCACGCCCGCGCGTGGGACCGCCGACCCGGCCCATCCAATTACAGAAGATTTCCGTAAGCGACATCCCGCGGATCACGTGCGCGGCAAAGTCGCGATGCGTCGGCGTCACCACGTCGCCCTCGACCAGCTGAATCGCCGCGCCGACGGTGACCGCCTCCTGCCCGCGGCTCGTGTATACCCCGCCCACGATCTTCCCCTGGCGGTAGAGCACCCGCTCGAGGCGATACTCCGCCTCGCGCGTCAGCTTCAGGTAGTACAGCATCCGCTCGAGCGTCGCAGCGTCGGGCTTGGTGTTTGTCCCTGCGCGGTTTACCTTAGGTCGACTTGGCATCTCGTCATCTCAAAGTAGGCAGTAAGCAGAATGCAGTAAGCAGTAGGCAGAAAGCGGGTTCGTCATAACATTCGATTGATATCTCAAAAACCAGAACCATCTCGCGCCAACAAACGAGTGTCTCTTGCCTGCTGCCAACTGCATTCTGCTTACTGCTTACTGCATTCTGCTTTCTGCCTACTCGTCGCGGCTACCCGACCCTCACGCAAAAACCGGCCGCGCCGCTTCCTCCGGCGCGGGGAGGGGGCTCGCCTCGGCGAAGGCGACGTCCTCCCGGATCTCGTTTTCGATACGCGCTTCGATCACCGCCTTCTCGGCAGCGGTCATGAGCTTCTTTGCCGTTAGATATTTCTCGAAGAGCAGGATCGGGTCGCGCTTCCGCCACTTCTCGAATTCTTCTTTCGGGACGTACCTGGCGTCGTCGTGTTCGGCGTGGCCTTTCATGCGCATGGTCAGGCACTCGACTATTTCCGGTCCGCCGCCGCGGCGCAGGCGCGCGACCGCTGCCCGGGTCGCCCCGTAAACCGCGAGCACATCATTGCCATCCACGCTCACGGCGCGGATGCCGTAACCTCTGGCACGCGTGGCCATGTTACGGACGGCCATCTGTCTTTCGATGGGAGTCGAGTAAGCCCAGCCGTTGTTTTCCGCGACGATCAACAGCGGCAGCTTCTGAACCGCAGCGAAGTTCATGCC
>CAZTHM010000062.1:0-12721 GCA_964613505.1 uncultured Acidobacteriota bacterium
CGCTCAAGGCCATCCCGTTCAGGATGGAACCCATGGCGTGCTCGCAACCTGCATTTCGGGGTTCGCGAGCACGCCATGGGTTCCATCCTGAACGGGATGGCCTTGAGCGCGCTCATTCCTTACGGTGGGACGTTTATGATTTTCTCCGATTATGCCCGGCCCGCCGTCAGACTCGCGGCACTGATGGAGGCGCATTCGATTTTCGTTTTCACTCACGACAGCATTTTTCTGGGAGAGGACGGACCAACGCATCAACCCATCGAGCATCTGCCGGCCTTGCGGGCAATCCTGAATCTGATGCTGATCCGTCCGGCCGATGCGAATGAGACTGCCATTGCGTGGCGCGTGGCCATTGAGCGGCGCGGCGGGCCAGTGGCGCTGGCGCTGACGCGGCAAGTCCTGCCGGTGATTGACCGAAGCAAGTATGCCTCCGCCGAAGGTCTGACGCGAGGCGGCTATGTCCTCGCGGATGCTACGGCAAAATCGCCGGAGGTCATTCTCATTGCTTCCGGATCGGAAGTGGCCGTCGCGCTCGAGGCCTTCGAGAAATTGGCGGCGGAGGGCACCGCTGTCCGCGTGGTCAGTCTTCCATCCTGGGACATTTTTGAAAGGCAGGGGCAGGCCTACAAAGACGAAGTTTTGCCGCCCGCCGTTACGGCACGGCTGGCAATTGAGGCGGCTGCGCCCTTGGGTTGGGACCGCTACGTCGGGCCCAAAGGCGCCGTCATCGGCATGACGCGCTATGGCGCCTCAGCGCCCTACAAAATTCTGGCTGAAAAGTTCGGTTTCACCGCCGCCAACGTCATCCAGCGCGCCAAGCAATTGCTGGGCCGCTAAGACCTCCGAGAATTCTGTCGGGCTCCCCCGCCCGCGGGAGGAAGACTTTGACAACCCTCGACGCTGCCATCAGCGCCACTTTAGCCCGTCTCGATGACGAGAGATTCTCCGAGCGCCTTTGGGGGCGCGATCCCTCCCTCTGGAAATTGGAACCTGAACACCAACGCACTATCGAAAAGTCGCTGGGCTGGCTGACAGTCCCGAAACTGATGATCGAGCAATTGGATGAGATTCTGGGCTTCGTCAATGAAGTCAAGAACGAAGGTTTTAGGCACGCGGTCGTGCTGGGCATGGGTGGGAGCAGCCTTTGCCCGGATGTTTGCCGGGCGACCTTCGGGACCGCTCCGGGATTCCTCGAACTGCACGTCCTGGATTCCACTGTGCCCGCTTGTGTTGCCCGAGTCGCGAAGGACGCTGACCCTGCCCAGACGATTTACCTGGTTTCGAGCAAATCCGGCAGCACAGTCGAAACGCTTAGTTTTTACAGGTATTTCCGCCATCTTGTGGAGAGCGCGAAAGAAGAGAGGGCGGGGGAAAACTTTGTCGCCATCACCGACCCGGGGACTTCGCTCGAAAGGCTGGCCAGCGAGCAGGGGTTCCGCAGAGTGTTTCATGGGCAGCCAGACATCGGCGGGCGTTACTCCGCGCTCTCCAACTTCGGCATGGTTCCCGCGGCGCTGGCTGGCGTGGACGTCCGAGCCTTGCTTACCCGTGCGAGCGAGATGGCCCAGGCTTGCGGCCCCGAAGTTCTTACCCGCGATAATCCCGGCGTTTCGCTGGGAGTAGTCCTGGGTGAAGCGGCGCGCGCGGGCCGCAATAAGCTGACCTTCATCATGTCGTCCGGCTTCTATACGTTCGCGGATTGGGTCGAACAGCTTCTCGCCGAGAGCACCGGGAAAGAGGGGCTCGGGATTGTTCCGATCGTGCGCGAGCATCTGGAGGCGCCGGAAGGATACGGGGATGACCGTCTCTTCGTGTACATGAAGCTGGCCTCCGAAACCAACAAGAAAATAGAGGGTATGTTGCGTCGCTTGGAAGAGGCGGGCCACCTGGTGGTGCGCATTGAGCTTTGGGGGAATCACGACTTGGGACGGGAATTCTTCCGCTGGGAGGTGGCCACCGCTACGGCCGGGGCACTGCTCGGGATTAATCCATTCGATCAACCTAACGTTCAGGAAAGCAAAGACAACACTAATCGGCTGCTGGCGCAACTCACCGCAGTGGGCGGATTTGAGGAAGAGACCCACCTTTCCGAGTCGGAGGGTGTGAGGTTTTATTGCGATGCCGCCCGGCGGAGCGGCCCCACTGGCACCCAGGTGATCGAAGAGGCTCGAATGATGCCGGATTGCCTAGCGGCTTTCCTTTCGCGCGCTCAGTCGGGGGATTACGTCGCGATCCTGCCTTTTCTCGACCCTTCGAGCGGGCACCGGGCGGCCCTGCAAGCTATCCGGATGAGCCTCCGCAATGGTCTGGGATTGGCGACCACGCTGGGTTTCGGGCCGCGCTATCTGCACTCCACCGGCCAATTGCATAAAGGGGGCGCAGCGAACGGACTCTTCGTGATCATCACCGGAGAAGATCGCAGCGACCAGCCGGTGCCCGGTGAACCCTACACGTTTTCGACACTCAAGCAAGCTCAGGCGCTCGGTGACTTGCAATCCCTGCGGAGCCGGAACCTCCGGGTGGTGCGCTTCCATTTGGGGAAGGGAGTGCAGGCGGGTTTGGACCACCTTCTGGTTGTGGTGAAAACCGCCTTGAAGAAACTAGCGGAGGCCCGGGGGTCTTCGTAGTTCAGGGGTTGCTTTTCTGATGGCCCTCGTCTGGGTCCGGGGTCTTTCGCCGGCTCCCTAGCTGCGGGACGGCGCGACAGCAAATGACTGACCAAGCAAAACCATCGAGTAGTCTGTTGCCAGGTGGATCGCGCGCTGCCCGCCAGCCGGAGCCGTGCGCCATGGTCATCTTCGGGGCTTCGGGTGATCTCGCAGAGCGCAAAATCATCCCCGCGCTTTATTACTTGTCCCGCCAGCAAATTCTCCCCCTTGGCTTCTCGGTGATAGGTTGCGGCAGAACGCAGTTCACCGACGAACAGTTCCGCATCAAAATGCAGCAGGCAGTGACCGAGTTCCTTCGACTCACTCCCCAAGAGGCGACGGCTTTCCCCGAGCAGTTTGGCCGGAATCTCTTCTATTTGTCCGGGAATTTCGGCGAATCTCCTGCCTACGAGCAGTTAAAGAGCCGGCTCGAACGGCTCGACCGGGAGCGAGGTACTGCCGGCAATCGGCTCTTCTACCTCGCCACGCCTCCCAGCTTTTTCCCGGTGATTATCAATCACCTGGGCGCCGCCGGAATGGCGCGGCCGAATGATCCGAACCGAAATTGGACGCGGATTGTTATCGAGAAACCCTTCGGACGGGACCTGGCGAGCGCGCGAGAACTGAATCGCACGGTTACGAGCGTTTTCAACGAGGACCAGGTTTACCGCATCGACCACTATCTCGGCAAAGAGACGGTTCAAAACCTGCTGGTGTTTCGGTTCGCCAATGGAGTCTTCGAACCGATCTGGAACCGCCGCTACATTGACCATGTTCAGATCACCGTGGCGGAGGACCTGGGCGTGGAAGCGCGTGGCTCGTATTACGAAGAAGCGGGCCTGCTGCGCGACATGATTCAGAATCACGTCTTGCAATTGCTGAGCCTGGTGGCGATGGAGCCGCCGGCGACGTTCCAGGCCTCCGCCGTGCGAGACGAGAAGGCGAAAGTCCTGCGCTCGATCCGGCCGATCCCGCTCGAACGCATCAATGAATTCGCGGTGCGAGGCCAATACAAAGAAGGCATTGTGCGCGGCCAGAAAATTCCCGCCTACCGCTCGGAGCCCAAGGTTTCGCCCCGCTCGACCACCGAGACTTTTGCCGCGCTGAAGTTCTATATCGACGACTGGCGCTGGGCGGACGTGCCGTTTTACCTGCGCTCCGGCAAGCGGATGGCCAAGCGCGCCTCCGAGATTTCGATCCAATTTCGTCGCGTGCCGCATCTGCTCTTTCGCGGCACACCCTGCGACCGGATTGAGCCCAACCTGCTCACGGTGCACATTCAACCGGATGAGGGAATGTCGTTGCGCTTCAGCGCCAAGCTTCCCGGGGCCGTCATGCAGATTCGGCCGGTGACCATGAATTTCCGCTACGGCGAGGCTTTCGGCGCTTCTCCACCCACGGCGTACGAGACGTTGCTGCTGGATTGCATGCTTGGCGATGCGACGCTCTTCAACCGCGAAGACGCGGTGGAACTTTCCTGGGAGCTGGTTGACCCAATTCTGGAACGCTGGCGGCAGGACGGAGAGAAAGGCTTGGCGTTCTACGAGTCCGGGGGCTGGGGGCCTTCGGAAGCCGATACTTTCATTGCTGCCGACGGCCGCGCGTGGGAACAACCTGACGTCTCGCATTAGTCCTTCGATGCCCAAACCCAAAATCCGTGTTTCCCCAAATCTGGAGGAATTGAGCCGCGCTGCTGCCGAGCTGTTTGTGGAAACGGCAAGGTCTCGCATCGCCGCGACCGGAAGTTTCTTCGCGGCGCTTTCGGGTGGTGCAACTCCGCGGCGGCTGTACGAGTTGCTGGCGACCAGCGCTTATTCCGACCGGATCGCCTGGCCGAACGTCCACCTGTTCCAGGTCGATGAACGCTGTGTACCTCCCGACCATCCCGACAACAATTTTCGAATGATCCGCGAGGCGTTGCTGGTGCCCTCTCGAATGGCGCCTGAGAATTTCCATCGCATGGATGGCGAACAAGCAGATGCCAGCGAGGCGGCGCGCCAGTACGCTCTGGAACTCGACCGCGTAATTCCCAACCGCGAAGGCAATTGCCCGCGCTTCGACTTGGTTGTTTTGGGGATGGGGAACGACGGCCACACCGCGTCGTTGTTTCCCGGCTCGCCGGCCCTCGAGGAGCGGGACGGCTGGGTGTGCCCTTCGAGCCCTGGCGCCGGCGGGCTGCCGCGCATCACGCTCACGTATACCGTTCTCAACGCGGCGGCACAACTGGTGTTTCTCGTTTCGGGAAGCGAGAAGGCGGCGACGCTCGCGAATGTGCTTGAAGGCCCGCCTCAATCCCACTTGCTGCCCGCGCAGGGAATCTGCCCCGTGAACGGCCACCTGGTGTGGTATGTTGATGAAGCCGCAGCGAGCCAACTGCAAGGTATTTCGCGGAGCAGTGGATGATCAAGATTGCGCCTTCGATCCTTTCGGCTGATTTCATGCGCCTGGGTGAGCAGGTCCAGGCGGTCGAAGCGGCGGGCGCCGACCGCGTCCAGATTGACGTCATGGACGGGCGCTTCGTGCCGAACATCACGTTCGGCGCAATCGCTGTAGCGAGTCTGCGCCCCCTCACGCGCCTGGCACTCGAGGCGCACCTGATGGTGGAGTCGCCGGAGGATTTCATCGAGCCGTTTGCCAAGGCGGGGGCCGACACGATCATCGTCCACCAGGAAACCACACCCCACCTGCATCGCGCCATCCAGCAGATTCACACGCTGGGGAAGAAGGCCGGCGTCGCCATCAATCCCTCCACACCCGCAATACTGATTTCGGAAGTTCTTGCGAGCCTTCAACTCGTGCTGGTGATGACAGTAAATCCGGGGTTTGGCGGCCAGGATTTCATCCCCGAAACCTTGGGGAAGATTCGCCAGGTGCGCAACGCCATCCGGCAGCGCGGCCTCCAGTGCGAAGTGGAAGTGGACGGCGGCATTAACGAGGAAACGGCGCGGCTGGTAGTCGAGGCGGGCGCCGACGTGCTGGTGGCCGGGTCGGCGGTCTATGGCGCCAAGGACGGCGTCGCGGCGGCCATTCGGAGGCTGCTTGAGAAGGCCGGCCCCGAGCCCGAGTAACCATACCCAAGCAACAAAAAAGCAAGCGAGATTCGGCATGATCGCCGAACCTCGCTTGAGCGTTTTCTCTTTCGAGCCTGACCGCGCCTCTGCTTAGTCGTGCAGGAATTTGCGCACATAGGGCGAGTTCCGCTCGAATCCCGTCCCTTGTCGCCGGAAGTGACCGGAGGGGCCTTCCCCGAGGAATTCAGCGAACCATGCCTCGTGCTCAATCTCCTCGTGCAAGATCGCCAGCGCCAGGTCGTAGGTCCGGTGGTCCTTACCCGCCGTCATATTGCAGATCGCCGTGTATCCGGCCACGGCGCAGCGCTCCGCCTTGACGAATACATCGAGCATGGCTTTGATGTCCGTCGGGTTGTCGGGCAGGTAGGCCGGCGGGCAGGCGGAGATGTCGTGAAAGTCGTTCATGTTGCGAGGCAGCTTGCCGCCCAGTTCGTAGATGCGCGGGACGAGCGCTTCGAAGTGATTGCGGTCTTCGATGCGGGCGTCCTCAACGATCTCCTTCAGGCCTTCTCCTTCCAGGCCGATCAGGTTCACGCGCAGGATCGTGTAGTAGTAGTACGTCGTCAGCTCTGCCGACGCGTTCTTCACCAGCATATCCAGCAGCTTATCAACGTCGATTCCGGCTTTTTGAACTACTTCTCGAGCTACTCGAGCCATAGGTTATTTCCTCCCAAGATTCGCATTCCTCTGCCTCATCGTCGCCTGACGATGTGGCGGTAGGATGTCGCGGTGGGGCAATTCTGACTTGCCACAACCCATAGGTCAAATATATAGTTCCTATCACTGTCATAGGTTCTGCGTATGGAAATGTGTCAGCTCCGGTATTTTCTGGCGGTGGCGCGGCACCGGTCGTTCACGCGCGCGGCTGAGCACGAGCACGTGGCTCAGCCCTCCCTCAGCCAGCAGATCCGGAAGTTGGAGGATGAGCTGGGAGGAAGGCTCTTCGACCGCTTGGGCCGCAAGATCGCCCTGACGACACTGGGTGAGAAATTCTTTGATCACGCGCGGCGGGTGATGGAGGAGGTCGAGGGGGCCCGGCACGAAGTCTCGGAACTCCTCGGCCTGCGCGGTGGAAGCGTCGCCGTGGGGGCGATTCCCACGGTCGCGCCGTATTGGCTGCCTCGCGTTCTGCCCGCATTTCGGCGGGATTTTCCGAACATCCGAGTCACGGTGCGAGAGGATCTGACCCACGCGCTCGTCGAGCAGTTGACCCAGGGCGAACTCGATCTGGCGCTCTTGAGCCTGCCAGTGGCGCGCGGCGCGCTGGTGTGCGAGCGCCTGGTGAGAGAGCCCATGTTTCTGGCGGTTCCTTCCGGGCACGCGCTGGCGCGCCGCGGGATGCGCAACGTCGGGCTGGGCGAAATCGCCAGCGAGGCCTTGCTGCTCCTGAAGGACGGCCATTGTTTTCGCGACGACGTACTGCAGATCTGCAAGCGCGCCCGCGTCGAACCCCAGGTTGCCTTCGAAGCCGGGCAATTGGATACGCTGGTGGCCATGGTTGCCGCCGGCGCTGGAATTACTTTGCTGCCGGAGATGGCCCTCCCCCATTTTCGACGTCCCGGAGTCAAGCTGATCGAACTGGCGCCACCACAGCCGACCCGGAGTATCGGCATGGTTCGGGCCCGGGACAAGTACGTGACCCCCGCGGCGCGGGCGTTCATCCGGGTGTTGAAGGCGAGTTGCGCGGAGTAAGCCGGCGTCGCGGGTCGAACGCGCCGCTTGCGGCGATTCATCGTCCACGCTATCAGGCCGGGCAGGGAAGTTTTGACTTCCCACTTTCTTCTCACTTATAGTCGCGACGTGCGCGACTGGCAATCGAGCCGTCGCTGTCGCACTTGATGGAGGCTCCGGAACATTCGATGAGGATTGCAGTTTTCGGATTGGGATATGTCGGCAGCGTGACCGGCGCGTGCCTGGCGCGCATGGGACATACCGTTTGTGGCGTGGATATTGTCGCTGCGAAAGTTCAGATGATCAATCAAGGCCGCTCACCCGTTGTGGAGAAAGGATTGGAGCGCCTGGTCGCGCGCGCGGTTCGCCAAGGGACTTTGCGCGCCACGGAGAATGCGGCGCATGCGGTGACTAGCGCCGACCTCTCGCTGGTATGTGTGGGCACTCCGTCGCGTCCCGATGGCGGAGCGCAGCTCGAGCACGTCCTGCACGCCGCGGGCGAGATCGGCCGGGCGCTGCGCTCGGTGAAGCGCTATCACACCGTGGCGGTGCGCAGCACCGTCCCGCCCGGAACCGTGCAGGGCGCGGTGATTCCGCGCCTGGAGCGCAGTTCCGGTAAGAAGGCGGGGCGGGACTTCGGGGTTTGCTTCCATCCCGAATTTCTGCGGGAAGGTTCGTCCCTTCACGACTTTTTTCACCCACCCAAAACCGTGATCGGTGCGCTCGAAGCGCGCAGCGCGCGGCGGCTCGTGGACCTCTGGCGGCCCGTCAAGGCGCCGTTGTTCGTCACCTCGCTGAAGGTAGCCGAGACCGTGAAATACGCCGACAACGCGTTTCATGGGCTCAAGGTAGCCTTTGCCAACGAGTTCGGGGCGATCTGCAAATCGCTGGGAATCGACAGTCACGAGGTGATGCGCATCTTCGTCGCCGACACCAAGCTGAATATTTCGCCGCTCTACTTGAAGCCGGGGTTCGCTTTCGGCGGCCCGTGCCTGCCGAAAGACCTCCGGGCCCTTTGCGCGACCGCCAAAAATGCCGGTCTGGAGATTCCGGTGCTCTCCAGCATTCTGACCAGCAATGATCGTCACCTTCAGCGGGCCAAGGAGTTGATCCTAGCCACGGGCAGGAGCAAAATTGCGGTTGTCGGTCTGGTGTTCAAATCCGACACCGATGATCTGCGCGAGAGTCCGGCGTGCGCGCTGGTAAAGAATCTGCTCGAAGCTGGGAAGCAAGTCAGGGTATTTGACCCGCGAGTGGAGCCGAGCCGCCTCATTGGCGCCAACCGGGCATTTATCGAGAGCGCCCTCCCTGAGCTTCCAACTTTGTTGACAAAGTCCCCGGCCGATCTGCTGCGGTGGTGCGAGGTTGTCGTTTTGGCGGGGCAGCATCCGGAGTTTGCGGCGCTGGTCGCAAGAATGCAGCGACGGCACATTCTGATCGATCTTGTCCGTCTGCCAGCCGCGATCCAAGCGGGGAAAGCGCGCGTCGAAGGCCTCTGCTGGTGACTGCCGCAGCGCGGCGCGAGCATCGTTTCTCACCTCGGGACCGCGCGAAAGAGGGACGCCACTCAATTCAGCCGGCTGGGTCTCCGTCGGTCATTTTACCCGTCTTGGAAGGCGCGGCGCTGCCCAATCGGGGGACGAAAAAAAACCCAAAAAACGCTTGACATGGTTGGCACGAGTATCATATAAGTCTCTTCACCTCAGAAAGCCAAGGACGATGAAACCGAGGTGGAGAGATTTTTCACGCACAAATCCTAAAGGAGTAATGCTCATGTTCAGCAAACAACGGAGAACGGTGATCGTTCTGGGGATGATGCTGGTGGTGGCGCTGGCGGTGGTGCCGGCGTTTGGCGGGTCGGCGGTAGTGGGCTCGGTGGCGGGCAGCATGAACGCGACGCTGGGCGGGCAGGCCTTGATACCCAACACAACGATCTTCAGCGGCGACAGCCTGCAAGTGAAGGATGGCGCAGCGGTGGTGGCCGTGGGGCGCGGGAGCCGATTGGTGTTTGGGCGAGAGACGGTGGCGTCGTTCCTGCGGGAAGCGAGCGAAGTGACGGTGCTGCTGGGGCAAGGGAACGTCTCACTTTACCAGGGGCAGGCGGGAGTGAACCTGCGGGTAAGAGTGGGGACGGTGACGGTGTCGCCGACGGGAGAGTTTAAGACGCTGGGCGAAATCGCCATGGTGAACGGGGCGGTGGTGGTAACGGCGAAGGAAGGGAAGCTGCGGGTGGAAGGGAACGGCCCGGCGCAGGAAGTGACGAAAGGGAAGACGATCATGGTATCGGCCAAGACGGCGCGGAGTCCGCAGGGTGGCGCGGCGGGAGCGGGAGCCGGCTCGGGATCGGCGGGGATGAGCACCACGACGGCGCTGCAGATTGGCTCGGTGGCGGCGGGCGGGACCTCGACGGTGATGTCGGGAGTCGCGATCTCGCGAGCCGGAGACGCGCGGGATGCGGGGGCGGCGGCGAACGCGACGGCGGCGGACGCAGTGGCGGCGGCGCAGGACGCAACGGCGGCAGCGCAGGCAGCGGAAGCGGCAGCCAATTCAGCCGGCTGCGCGCTGGACGTGGTGTCGGTGGCGACGGGCGGAGAAAGCGTGTTTGACCCCGACGGCGCGATCTGCGAGTAGGGCCCTCAGAAGCTCACAAGGACGATTGACCACGGGCGGTGACCAGGCAAACTCCCTGTCACCGCCCGTTGTGTTTTCAGGGGACGCCAACGCGCCGTTGCGGCGGCTCGCATGGCCGGGCGCATCGAAGCTGGCGGCTCACTCGGACTCGAGGCAATGAACTGGGATGGCGCGATAAATCTCGAGGTCACCGGAGAGGCGTTCTCACTGGGTTGGCGCCGGTTTTTCTTTCGGTTGGAGCAGCATGAGCAGGAATCCCAGCACTGAAGCAACCATCAGCGTTCTCAGAACGGGGCGGGACGACTGCAGTTGTGACAGCGCTCCCGCCACCGACCCTCCCACGAAACTCCCGAGGAATTGCAGGCTGTTATAGAAACCAAGCGCCGTGCCGTAGGCGTTTTCCGGTGAGGACCGGCTCACCAAGCTGGGCAGGACGGGTTCCAGGCCGGTGAATCCGATGTAAAAAAGGGTGCCCGCAATCACCACTCCGGTCAGGCTCATGGGATCGAAACCCACTGTTTCCGGGCGAAACAGCAGGATCGTGCTGGGCAGGAAAAGCAGGAAGGCCATCGCCGCCAGGGGCTTCCCCAGGCCGCGGTCTGCGCCGCGCGAGAAACCAAACATGGTGATGCCGCTCGCCAGCATCATGGGGAGAAGGATGGCATAGTAGTGGGTCATCTTCAGGTGATGCTGGCCGGTGACGATGAGCGGAAAGTAGAAAAAGAACGTGGACATGAAAAAGTTCATCAGGAAGCCGGCCAGGCTGAAGGCGATCAGCGGCCGAATGGCGAGAACGTCTCCCAGAGGCACGGGAGTTGTATCCGAGGGTGGGACCTCCGGCAAGTAGCGGACAAGGACCAGGTCGGTTCCCAGTCCGAGCAGGCCCGTCAGCCAGAACAAGGACGCTGTTCCGAAGATCCCCGCCAGGAACGGCCCGCCGATCACGCCCACCACAAACGCCGCGCCGATGGGAATTCCCAGGACGGCCATCGCGGTCGAGCGGCGCTCGGGTTCAATGTGATCGGCGACCGCCGCGAAGGCGACGGAGATGATGGCGCCGCCGCCCTGGACCAGCCGCCCCACAATCAAAACCACAATCGGAGCCGGCGCCGGAAACCAGTGGGGAATGGCGCAGAGAAACGACCCGGCGCTGAAAAGCGCCATCCCCAAAATCAGAACCTTACGGCGGCCGATGCGGTCGGAAAGGCGTCCGAAGGGAATCTGCAGGATGGCCATCGTCAGGCCGTAAGATCCGAACGCGAACCCCACCAGAAACCGCGAGGAGGTGAACTGCAGCCCATAGAGGGTGAAGACCGGCAGCACGAGAAACAGACCCAGCATGCGCAGGCCCACGGTGCTCGCCAGGGCCAGGAGAATTTTCCTTTGCGCCGGTGTGAATGGGATGCGAGTGGTTGATACCCCAGTCTGCATTATGATGGAGAGTTATGTCTTCGGTTGGGTCCGGCTCACGTCACACGGCCCACGGCTATTCCACAAACTCCGCTTCCACTCTTTGCCGCAACACGCCTTTTTCGAATCCGCGATCGAGCAGTGTCTGCACGGCCAGCCGGCCGCGCACGCCGCAATCGAGCGTCCAGTCGTTGACGTACATCGCCACGAACCGGTCGGCGGTGGGCGAGTCGAGCCCGCGCCCAAATTGCATGGCGTACGCCAAGGCTTCGTCGCGATGCTTGAGCCCGTATTCGATGCTTTCCTTCAGCAGTCGGGCCACCTGATGGCGCGTCCGCCCGTCGAGCGAGCGCTTGATGGCGTTCCCGCCCAAGGGCAGGGGGAGCTTGGTTTCCTGGTACCACCACTCGCCCAGGTCAACGACTTTGTTCAGCCCCTCGCGCGCGTAGGTCAATTGTCCTTCGTGGATCACCACGCCGGCGTCCACTTTACCGCGCGCCACGCGTTCCAGAATCTCGTCGAACGGAGTCACCACGGGCTCGCTCTCCGGCTCGTAGAGCTGCAGCGCCAGGTACGCCGTGGTCAGTTTCCCGGGGACCGCGACTCGTTTTCCCTTCAGGCCTTTCGCGCCGAGCGGGCCTCGCGAGACGACCAGCGGCCCGTAACGGTCGCCAAAACTCGCCCCGCAGGGCAGCAACAAGTAGTTCTCGGTCAAGTAAGCGTAGGCGTGAAAGGAAACCGCCGTGATGTCGTAGACGCCTTCCCGGGCCCGCTGGTTGAGCGTTTCGATGTCTTCCAGCACGTGCGAAAGGTGCACGCTGCCGGTCCGTATCTTCTTGGTAGCTAAGGCGTAAAACATGAAAGCGTCGTCGGAATCGGGGCTGTGGGCGAGCGTCAATTCCTGCGCGCGCGGCCGCGCCGTTTCGGGTTTGCGGACAGACGACGATTGCATGAATCCCTCAGTTGCTCTCAGCCCTAGGGCAGAAACTCTGCATTTTACCACACTCGTCCGGCGCTCACAAAACGCCCCTGGAGCAGGTCGTGACTCGTACTGGTTTTGGCATGCGGGACCTCAGCCCGGCACGGATCCACTTCGTTGCCCTTTCCCTTGGGGATTGACCGGCTGTAAACTCGTATGCTGAAGCTGGTTGGTTGGCCGGCGCTGGTCGAGCTACCCAAATACTCGCCAAGGCTTGGTCGGGATGAGGAGCGCCTCGATCCGACTTCATCCAGTGGTCGTCGGAGCGAGCAGGAGGAGAACCATCATGAAACGAATGACGCGCCGTGATT
>CAZTHM010000063.1:0-12710 GCA_964613505.1 uncultured Acidobacteriota bacterium
TGTTTTCCGCGACGATCAACAGCGGCAGCTTCTGAACCGCAGCGAAGTTCATGCCCTCGTGGCACGGGCCAGTGCTCATGGCCCCATCGCCGACATACGCGACCGCCACGCGCTTCTCGCCGCGAATTTTCGCCGCGAGCGCAATGCCTGCCATCACGGGCACGGTTTCGCCCAGCATGCTGATGGGCGCGATCACTCCGCGCGCAATGTCGCCGAAATGCGTGTTCGCGTCGCGCCCGCCGGTGGGGCCGTCGCGCCTCGCCATGTATTGGAGAAAGAGGTCGCGCGGCCGGAAGCCGCGAATGAGCATCGCGCCGATGTTGCGAATCACCGGGCCGATCAAGTCCTGCGGCTCGAGCGCATACGCCGTGCCCACGGAAACCGCTTCCTGCCCGAGACCGGAATAGACTCCGCCCACTACCTTTCCCTGACGATAGAGAGCGACGAGTTGCTCGTCCACGCGCCGGTTGAGGCGGAGGAAGTAGTAGAGATCGTGAAGCTGCTGACGTGTCAGCTTGGTTGGCACGTGAAGCTCAGGGAAAAGCGAAATCAAAAATCAAAAGGCAAAAATCAGTTAACAGTCAACAGTTGACACTTAAACAGCTTTTTCTGTCGACTGTCGACTTTTGACTGTCAACTCTGGATGGACTTCCATCTCCAATCCAAACAACTTGCTGAATTGCTCGATCACGTGATCGATGACGGTTTGCATCCACACCGGCCGGCCCAGACGTCGCGCCAGCGACGTCACGCCTTTATCGCGCAGGCCGCAGGGAACGATGTAGTCGAAGTAACGCAGGTCGGTGTTGACGTTGAACGCGAAGCCGTGCGACGTGACCCAGCGTGAAATGTGCACGCCCATGGCGACCAGCTTGTCGTTGCCCACCCAAACGCCGGGACAGCCCTTGAGCCGCACGGCCGCGATGCCGAAGTCGCGCGCCATGCCGATGAAGACTTCTTCGAGCGAGCGCATAAACCACGCAATGTCGCGGCGGTGCTGGGTCAGGTCGAAGATGGGATAACCCACTAACTGCCCCGGGCCGTGATAGGTGATGTCGCCGCCGCGGTCGGTCTCGAAGATCTGCGCCCCGAGCGCCCGAAGTCTCTCCTCGGAGACGAGAAGGTTTTCGCGCTGGGCGTTGCGGCCCAGTGTGTAAACGTGCGGGTGTTCGAGCAGCAAAAGCGTATCGGGGATTTCGCCGGACTTGCGCCGAGCAACGCGTTCCCCCTGCAGGCGCAAGCCTTCGGCGTAGCCGACCGTTCCGAGTTGTTCGACGCGGCAGAGCATGGGAAAACAGGAATCAGGAGTCAGAAGCTAAGGTTAGGTGCATGCCGCCCATCGCAGCGGGCAGCCTGCCCGGCCTCCAGAGGCGACTCCCTCCCGGAAAGGTCATGCTACATGATGAGAAACGGGGGAACAAGCGGCGGCCGGACGAGTTCTTAAGTCAGATCCGCAGAAGGAACGCCTGCCAGGTTCAGCAACCGTTCATCTCCGGTCACAAGCGTGGCCGAGGAATCAAGAGCTGTGGCAACGATGATGGCGTCGGGGAGCTTGAGCCGGCTGGCGAGCCGGACCTCGACGATGCGTTCGATCAGGCGAAGCTGAGTCCGGTCCAGCCCTACCACGTCCACGCGCGCAAGGAACTGGGCGAAGCAGAGTCGGTCTTCGTCCGGAAGATCCGGGAAAGCCAGGAATTCGATTTGGCTAGGGATGGAAATGCCAATCCACTGAGCCTGGCGCAAGCGGTTCAGTAACGGCTTGTGCCCGCGTAAAACAGCAATGACGGCATTGGTGTCCAGGAGGTACCGCTCACCATTCATCGCGGAGCTTTCGTTGCGCAGCTACGGCATCGCCGTTCCAGCGGAACTTTCCGGCGAGGTCTGCGAAATCATATTGGCGGTCGTCGGGACTGGGGGCTGGCGATCCGACCACCACCACCGCTTCCACAGGGCCGGCGGGTAGTTCTGTGGAGAGGTTCAAGCGCAGGGTCCCATCGGCACCGACCTTTCCCTTCACCTTCACCACTTGCATGCGGAGCCTCCCCTCTGCCCGAATGGACGGCCCTTGGGGCACGAAGCTACTGGAAGTCTAACACAGGGAACGCTGATGCGAGGCAGGGTTTCGATAAGCCGCGTGTCCTCAGAGCACGGCTCGAAAGGCCGCGAGGGAGGGAGCATGGTGCAGCGTGCCCCGCTCACGCCATAACGCGCAGGTCCTCGGCCGCGTGAGACAGCGGCCTGGCCGGCGGAGTGTAGCCGTCGGGCAGGTCGCCGTTATCGGCGTGCAGGTACTGGAGGTAGTGGGGCTTGAGCGAGGCGATCAACTCTTTGCGCGTCTTGGTCTTCAGAGGTTTGCCGACATAGATTTTGCCCATACGCTCAAGATTTTTCTCGGAGATGGCGCCGGAGAACATCCAGAGCGGCCAGGTGAAGTTCGGGCCATTGAGCCGGCGGAGTTTGTAGAGCCACATGGCGATCGAGCCCACGCGCCACGCCGTCGGGCCCCACCAGCTATACTGGCCGGGCCGCAAGTTCATCTTCCAGCACTTCATCATGAGTTGCCACTGGAGGGGTGTGAGGTTCCGCGTTTCGGTGACGCCCTTCTGTTTTTCCATTCGCGTGTCGTGCAGGGGCGTGAAGATGGAGGGAATCAGAAAGGCGAAGAGGCCGCGCCGTTCGATCTCATAGACGAGGTCGAGCGTGTCCATCACGTCCTGGTCGGTCTCGCCCGGGCTGCCGACGATGAGGGTCATCATAGGGAACCAGTTGTTCTGGTTGGCGACTCGCAGGCCTTCGAGCACTACGCTCGGCCAATCATCGATCGAAAACGGGACGCCCTTGCTGGGCATGATCTTCTTGGCCATGCGCACCGACCCGGTTTCAAGCCCGATGAGCGGCGATAAGGCTTTCTTCTGCGGGTGCGTGCTGAGGCGCGGAAAATGGATGGGGCTTTTCGGCAGCAGTGTCTCCGAGAGCTTCTTGATCAGCAGCGGGTCCACGACAAACGGCGCGATGGTCGAGTGGCTGAGGACGTGCTGCTCGACGCCCGGGGTATTCACAATCGAGCCATAGAGGTCGAGCAACGCTTCGCGGTTGGGGAAGAAGAAGGGTGTATCGGTGTGGACCTGGCCCCAGATGAACATGTCCTCGGTGGCCAGCGAGATCTGCTTGTTTCCCTCGCGGACATTGGCGCGGACCCCGGTCATGATCATTTTCTTGGGGAAATCGATTTGCGGGTTGAGATCGGGCACGCAGAACTGGCATCGCCGCCCGCAGCCCGTGGTCATTTCCACCACGCCGAAAGTAGTCCGCTGGTCCGGGACCAGCAGCGCTTCGCGCGTTGTGGGATGACTCACGTTGACTTCGAGGGGCAAAGCTTCGCCCCCAATGGCTTTGTGGAAGAGCGCCATCGATTCGTGCGACTCGCTGCGGCCTTCCACCACGCAGTCCACGCCCAGTTCCTCAAAGGTTTTGGTCTGAGTAATCTGCCAGCCGCCCGAACCGCCGACGAGGACCTTGTAGTTGCCGCGGTGCGGGTTGGACTTGATCTGCTGGAACATCAACCGGGCGTAGTGAGAATTGATGGGCATGCGCGAAGAGCCGAAGATCGAAGTATAGACGCCGGCGGCAAAGGTCACGCCTAGGGGGTTGTGCGTCGAGACCGCCACGACACGGGTGTTTGGGCCAATGAATTTGTCGAGGTCGTCGGGATAGCAGGCGACGATGTCTTCTTCCCGGAATTCCCGAAGCAGGGATTTCTCTACCAGGCGGACTCCGGCGGGCATGTAGCGCGCCGAGCCGTCCGGCTTGCGCTCGACGTCACGCCAGTTGGGATACTTGCTGTTGAGGATGCCTTCCATCCAGATCGGCAGCGAGGCCATCCCCATCTGGATGAAGTAGCCGGCGTGGTCAATCGTTTCAGTGAGCGGCGCGGTCAGAACGATGAGCTTGCCGCCGTCCTTGGGGGGTTCGTGAACCGCAGGCTTACTCCCGTTGCCGTTCCTGCCCGCGCGCATATTCCCATTCCCGGAATCGCCGTTGCGTTTGAATAAGTCTATCCCCATCAACACCATCCCTAGAAGACAGAATCAGCCGAAAAGGGCCCTGAAGAGGCGGCGAGTATCTTACCATTATGTCTGCTCCAATTTCATCTCAAAATGTTGAAAGGATAGATGGTTCCCTGCAACGAGGGGCCGCCCCTACCGGTTGAGCCGGCCACAACAATGTGCTAGGTTGGCTGCTCAGGGTACGGATTCCGTCTTAACCTGGTTCTTTTCAAGGGAGAAACTATGACTTGGACGGCTGAGTTGGCCATGATCGTCGCCGGGCAGGTCCTCCTGGACGAAGCTTCGCGCGAAGCCGTGGCGACGGACTTTGGGCGCCTCATCGAGCGGAAGCCCGCGGCAGTGGTACGACCAGCCTCGGCGGAGGATGTGGCAATGGTCATTCAGTTCGCGGGGAAACACGGGTTGGGAGTGTCGACGCGCGGAGGCGGCCACTCGCAGACCGGTCAGTCGCTCTCCGAGCACATTGTGCTGGATATGACTTCGCACTGCGCCCTCAACAAGGTAGATGAGAAGGCGGGCTACGTCATCTGCCAGGCAGGATTGAAATGGCGGTCGCTGGTCGAGCATCTTGCCCCTCTGCAACTCTCGCCTCCCGTCCTCACCAACAATCTTGACGTGACCATCGGTGGGACAATTTCCTCCGCTGGCCTCGGCGTCGCCTCCTGGCGATACGGGACACAAGCCGATAACTGCCTGGAATTGGAAGTGGTCACGGGCACGGGCGAGATCGTCCGCTGCTCGGCAGAGCAAAACATCGAACTCTTCGACGCTGTGCGCGCCGGGATGGGCCAATTCGGCGTCATCACCGAGGCCAAGCTGAAACTGCGACGGCATCAGCCGAAGTTCCGCAGCTACTACCTGCTCTACGACAATCTGAACCTCCTGCTCGAAGACCTGCAAACCATCATGACGGATGAACGATTCGACTATCTGGAATCGTGGTGCGCGCCCTGCGCTCAAGGGTTCCGCAAAGTGGGGCCGGGGCGTACGCCGTTTGCACAATGGTTCTTCCCCTTGCACGCCACCGTGGAAACCGACGGGACCAACCTGCCTGACACCACGCAGAAGCTCTTGGGCCTGCGGCTTTACAAACACCTCCACACCGAAGACGGCGAAATCGGCGAGTTCTTCGCGCGCCTCGATCCGCTGTTCGCGCTCTGGAAGCGCGGCGGCGCTTGGGACTTCACCCATCCCTGGATGGAGTGCGTGCTGCCCTGGTCATCGTCGATGATGTATATCTCGCGAGTGCTCGAGAACTTCCCGCCTCAGGCGCTCATCGGCGGACACATCCTGCTCTGGCCGGCGCATGGAAACATTTCCTCTGCGCCGCTTTTCATGCGGCCGAAATCCGATTTCGTAATGGGCTTTGGGATCCTGCCTGCCTTCCCGAAACACCTTGTCGACGAACCGCTCGTCCACCTCAACATGGCGAGCCAGGGCGCCATGATGATGGGCGGGAAGCGGTATCTTTCCGGATGGATCAAGTTCGACCAGAACCAGTGGAAGGCCCACTACGGCGACCTGTGGCCGAAGGTTGTTGAGTTGAAGAAGAAATTCGATCCGCAGGGTGTGTTGAATCCTGGCTTCGTGACATTCGATTAGGGACGCTCCTCCAGGACGTCCGCTTTCTACTGGGCCCAATCGGGTTTTATGTAGTTCACACGCAAAGGGGTCCGAGAGGGGAAAGCCGGGCCCAGACGCACAGGGCTCCGGAGGCCGCGAACCGTGACTCGCAGTTCCCGGCCATCCCAGACCCAATCAACCGTCCCAAGTCGTGTGGACATTCCTCGCGCGCTCATGGGCCGGCCGAACCAATCGGGGGGGGCGCCTGCACCCAGGATGATTGCCGGCTCGCTTGCGGACTCGTCGACGTAGGCAAGCATATCGAGTTGGAGCAGAAGCATCTCGGCGGTCGTCCAATAATGCGGCGTGACGTGCGGTGGATCGACCCAGCCCCGGACCTGTTCCCACAGACCGAAGGTGTTTTCCTCGCCCTTGCCTTCCCACCAGGTGTAGAGGCCGGGCGAAGCCTGATGGTCCCAGAACCAGCGAAGCGTCTGCCAGGTGCGCTCCGGTTTGCCAAGTAAGAGCCACTGGTGGGCGTCGGCGACTTCGAAGTAGGTCCAGAGCGGAGTCTCGCGAAACGCGCCATCCGGCGTGCGCAGCCTCGACCAGCGTTCTTCGAGTCCCTGACGAAATGCGTCGCGGTTTGCAGTGGCCACTGAGGTGGGCCACAGGCCACTGATGTAGGTCCGATCGTTCTCCGACTCAGGTGGCTTGAAAGCCTTCGCCCACGCGCCTTGGAGTTCTGTCGCCCGCTTGCGCCAGCGTGCGGCCTCCTTCCGATGGCCTTGCCGCTCCGCCAGCGCCGCGGCGCTGAGCAGCCCTCGATAGCTCACGGCGTTGACGAAGAGAAGCGGGCGGTGCCAGTCCATTCGCCCCACGATCAGGCCGTCGCGAGCCGGCTCCGCGACCAACGAGAGTTCGGGGTGGTTCCAATGCTCTGGCACTATCGCCCCGCGCACGAGTTTGCGAATCGGTTCGCGAGCGTCATGCATTTCCAGAATGAATTCGGCTTTGCGAAACACGTGCGGCCACAACCACTCGTCGAATTCGTGGTCTCTTTGCCGAATCGAAGCTTCCTCGATCGCCCACAAAGCCAGGCCGGGCGCGTCCGCCTCCGACCCGAAGCCTCCAAAGAAATCGTTCTCGGAGAAGTAGGTTGCGAGTTGCCGCGCTACATCCAGTTGCCCGGCGCGCGCCAGCGCCACCACCGTGTAAGCGCCGTCCCGCAGCCAAGCGAGCGGATAGTTGGTGGGGTCTCCAGGACGCGTCTCGCGACCTACAAGGCCCATCATCAAGTGGGCAACTTGCGCGTCGAGTGATTCGGCGAAGCGCGGCTCGGGGAGATTGAGTTCAAGGCCAGAACGAGTGGTCTCATAGCGCAAACCCGGCTGGGGCATGGGATGGGAATCGTCAATCTCGACGCGCGCCGAAGGGCCGGGCGGAAGTTCGAGCATCGCGTAGCCCCAGCCACTGTCGCCGGCCCAGTGAGTCAAGGGTTTGGCGTCGAGCCGCGGCAACGTCCAATGAACTGCCCCTTCTTCGCCCAGACGCACGGCGGTCGTCGGCGGAGTGACCCGCACACGCCAGCGGCCATTGACGACGAGTCGCTCTCCTTCCCATTGGAGCGAGCGAATCGGCCCGCCCGCGGGGCCAACGCTTCGGATGACGATAGCAGTTCTCTTATCGGCGAATAGGGGGCTTTTGAGGTCCAGCGTCGCGTTACCCGCGAGCGTACCCACGCTGCCGCGCGCCCATCGCGCCTGGTAGTACGGCGTCTCCGTTTCAATCGCCGGAATGCCGTGCCGCGACGGCCAAACCAGGCGCTGGCGGAGTCGGTCGAGTGGAATGTTGTCGCTCGTGGCTTCAATCGCCCCCGCTACATTCAGGGTCCAGATCGAAACGCCGAAGCTGCCGACGGTGGGACTGAAGCTTCCGCCGGGCTCGTGGTAGCTCTTCCACTCCTGGCGGCTTCCGGGTGGAGCGAGGACGACGTGCCCGGTGCCGCGCGGCCAGGGATCTTTGGGGCGCGCGTCCATCGCCTGACGCACGGCCGTGCGCTCGGTGAAGGGTACGTGTGTGGGCGCCTGCTGTTCCGACTGGTACGATGCCGCAACCCATGCAATCGCACCCACGAGGATCGACGCCAACGCAAGGATGGGTTTTGCGGAGCTAGTCATGGGGCTGCGGTGAGCAGTGTTCCGGGTCGAATTAGGGAGGGGCACAAGGGCTTGTGCCCCCACGGCTCAAACTTCCTCCGGCACGACGTAGGGCGCGCGGTAGCCGCGGTCGCCGTCGCGCAGCATCCGGTTGGCTTCGTCGTCGCCAATCACCTGTTCGGTCGAGGGATCAAAGTTCAACGTGCGGCCCAGGCGATAGGCGGCGTTGCCGAGGTGCAGCAGCGTGCAGGAGATGTGGCCTTCCTCGACGGGCGCATTCAGATTTTCCTTCTTGCGACTGCGCAGGCAATCGATGAAATTCTCCCAGTTATTTCCTTCTTTGGCGGCAGTGGGTCCGGGTTCCTGATCTTCGCCGAGCCACGTGCGATAAGCGTCGTAGCCGTTCATGGCCATATAGCCTTTCGAGCCATAGAAGATGTTCCCGATGGTGTTTTGCGGCCCCTTACGCTTTTTCGGCTCCGCGACATTCCCCAAGGCCACCGGCACTTCGCCGCCGCCGAAACTGGGTTCGCCGATCATCGCTTCGTGGTTGGAAATCCAGTGCCGGGTCTCGAAAACCATCATTCTCTTCTTGCCGTCGGGCATTACGAACTCGTAAGAGACGTTCAGCGTGTTGGGCGTTTCCTGGTCGTCGTCGAACATGAAGTGCCCCCCAATAGCCGAAACCTTGGTGGGGAAGCCGACCCCCAGTCCCCAGCGCGCCAGATCAAGTTCGTGGATGCCCTGGTTGCCGATGTCGCCGTTGCCCGTGTCCCAGATCCAGTGCCAGTTGTAGTGGAAGCGGTTCTTGGTGTACGGCTTCATTGGAGCGGGGCCCGTCCAAAGGTCGTAGTTGACCCCCGAGGGGACGGCCTCCGGCGGCGTCTTGCCAATCGACTTTCGCCACTTGTAGCACAGGCCGCGCGAAAGATAGAGGTCGCCAATCAGCCCGTCGCGCATCTTCTTTACGCCGTCCATGATGGCGCCGCCCGAGCGGCTGTTGGTGCCATGCTGCACGACGCGATTGTACTTTTGCGCGGCGCGCACCAGTTGCCGGCCCTCGAACCAGTTGTGTGAAAGCGGCTTCTCGACATAGACATCCTTGCCCGCCTGGCAGCCCCAGATCGCCTGCAGCGAGTGCCAGTGATTGGGCGTGGCGATGGAAATGGCATCGATGGATTTGTCCTCGAGCGCCTTGCGCAGATCGACGAACGTCTGCGGCTTGGGGAGTTTCATCTTCTCCATCTGCCCGAGGCGCTGGTTCACGACGCTCTCGTCGACGTCACAGAGCGCGGCGATCTCGACGTTCTTCATCTTGGAATATTCCTCGACGTGCGACCAGCCCTGGCCGTGCAGGCCGACGACGCAGACGCGCACACGGTCGTTGGCGCCGAAGACGCGCTGCGGCTCCGTGAGGAATGCGATGCTTCCGAGTGCGGCCAGCCCGGCGCCGGACACGCTCGACTTCAGAAAATCGCGACGATTGATATCGGACTCTTGACTCATGGATGACTCCTTTGTTGTCAGTCGGAGGAGATTATACACCTTACCCCAGCATTTCGCGGCGGATGGATTGCGCAAACCCGTCCACGCCGGCGAGAGGCTGAATGAGGATCCGGGCCTCTTCGAGAATGGTGCAGGTGGATTTTGCGGTCTCGTCTTCGGCGGTTGGAAGGCTGCCGACGACGGCGGTCAGCTCGGCTGGTTCCTGGGCTCGGACTTTGAGGATCCGGTCCTTCAGCACCGCGGCCAGGTCGTTATCGCGCTTCAGCGAAAGAGCGTGGACGAACTTGATGTGGCCGTTCGGCTTCCCTTCGACCAGCAACGGCTTGTAGCCGTAATCGAAGGCAAACGGGTCTCCCTCGTGCGTCCAGCGATAGGCCGGGATGCGTCTCTCGAGCCGGTCCAGGACCCCGGCGCGCGCCAAGGCGTCGTTCAGACGCTGCTTGATGCGCATCCGCGAGTCCGGCTCGAGCGCCGACGCGGCTCGCGTCCCGACGTACCGCGCAAAAAGGCTTTGGAGTTCTGCCTGCGGGTCCACGGCCAGGCAGGTGCGCGGCGCCGTGACCTGAATGAGATTGGAATAACTTTCCTGCATTTCCCGGATGTAATCCTCCAGTTCCCTTTCGCGCTCTTTGATCTGCTGCTCGAAGTGTTCCGGGAGCGCCTTCAGTAGCTCCAAATCAGCTTGCGGATGGAAGCTGCGCACGCGCCGGAAGTCGTCGGCAAAGAGGCAGTCGAGATACTCCTCCTGGCGGCTGTACAGGAACAGGCCGATATTCAAGCCTTCGTCGCGGACGATGTCCGGGACGTAGCGCACCAGGAAGAACGAGCAGGGTTTCGGTTGACTTTCTTCCACCATGTTTCTCGTTGGCTGTAGCGGCGAGTTTACCTCGCCACGAATGAGAACGAAGATGGCGGCGTAAAGCCGCCTCTACTTCCAATTCGGAAACGGCGAAAGCGAGCTGTTTTTGGCGTCGATCAATGCCTGGCGGACCAGCCGTCGCCGCTCGAACAGGCGCTCGGCAAGCCGCATCAGCTTTTCGGGGTTTTCGCCGCACCATTCTTCCGGGATCCCGCGCACACACTCCTCAAGTTCTGCCGCCTCTAGATTCTCCACACGGGAGAGAAAGGGTTCAAACGAATTCAAACCGCGAACCCCCTCGTACACCCAGCGCCGCGGGTAGAGGCTGCGGATGGGGCTGTCCGGGAAATTCCAGTCGCCGTCGTTGAAGCAGAAGCCGTGGTCAATCAGCGCCGCCGAGTATGTGGACCCTTCCTGGTCCGGGGAGCGGTAGAAGATTACTTGACGCCCGTCGCAGTTGCACGTCCACTTGTCGAAGACGAAAGCGCCCAGAAAGACTCGCGGGTGATTCTTCACCACGCTCTTCAGCAGCCGGTCGGGGAGAAAGTCCACGACCAGTGTCTGCCCGGGCGCGCCCGGAAAACGCGAGCCGAATTGCAGCCCCGCGGCGCAGGGCTCACGCCGTGGGCCAATCTCAAACTCCAGGAGGGGATTGCCCGAAACCAATTCCACGGGAACTTCGACGAAAGCCGGGTTGGGCACTGGCAGGCCGATGAGTTGAGCCAGGCGGCCGGCCAGCATCTCGTTGGCGAGCACACGCACGTGCTGGGGATTATTGCGAAACTTGACGACGTAGTTTTCTCCGTCCGCGCAACGCAGCAGATAAGGTTGCGATGCGCCACGCATGCGGCGGACAAACTCCACGGCGCGGACCGTGGGGAGCGCGGCCGGTTCCAGCGCGCGACTCAGTGCGGAAGTACCGGCCGGCAAACACGGAGGGTCATCAGGAAACATCATATGCGGTGGCGGACGACCGGATGCGGGGGAGGCTTCGGGGCTTTACACGAATCCCCTTGAACCCGTCCGGAGACTCGCGGGAGACCTCCGGGCGGGCCGGAAGTGGAGGCGCGTGTCTAGCGACGCCGGCCTTTCTTGGCCTTCTTTTTTCCCTTTGCAGCTTTCTTCTTGGGCTTGGGCGCCGGCTTCCTTGTCTTCTTGGCTTTCTTCGGCGCCGGTTTCTTCGCCGCGGGTTTCTTGGGCTTGGCCGCCGAGGCGGCCTTGGCCTTCTTAGCCGGTTTTCGTGCGGGCGCCGCGGGCTTTGCCGCCGGGGCGAGCGCGGGATCCGGCGCCCCGACGCTCGCCGGGGGTGGCGCGGGAGCTCTTACGGCAGGAACCGTTCCTTCGTAGGAGACTTCCTCCTCGAGTTCCTCGCCTTCTTCTCCCATCGCCTCTTCCTCCTCTTCCTCGTGAAAGTCGGAGGAGAGTTCGTCTCCATAATCCTCCAGATCGTCGCCCGGCTCTCGATCATGCATGTCAAACCTCATGAATCCCTCCTCCATTCGTGCCATTCGACCAGAGATGAAATGCAGTCAACTTGGCTCACGGACGGAAGAACCTTGTCCTGTGGCTTTCACCGCGAGGCAGATGTATACCACTGGATTTCCCATGTCAAGCGCAATGATGAGTTTTGGCCGAACCGCGGGAAAGAGGCCCGGAGAGGGAAGGTTTGTTGGCTAGCGTGCCGCCAGTGGCCCGGGATCGGCGCGCCGGGCAGGAGTTCTCGGGGCAGGCCGTGGCTGGCTGACCCGGGTGGACGCGGGTTTCTTGACCGGCGAGGGTCGGGAGGCTTTCGCCCGCCGCGTCGTCGCAGGCCGGGAGCTCACCGAGATGCTGGTCGAAGCGTAAATCTTCAACTTCCCGCCCACCGTCAGGCGGGAATCCGGCAGCTTGTTCCAGCGGCGGATCTGATAGGGCGTCACGTCGAAGCGGTCGGCGATGCGTTCCAGAGTATCCCCGGCTTTCACCCGATAGCTGAACAGCCGCCGCAGCCCGCCGCGCTCGCGCACGCGCGCCAGCGAGGCCTCACTGCCGGGCGCCATGGGAAGCACCAGCCGCGATCCGTCCACGACGGGCGCGTCCGGATCGAGCCCATTGGCCCGGGCCAAGACAACGGGTGTCAGCTTGAAGCGTCGCGCAATCCCCGCCAGCGTGTCGCCTTCGCCCACCTTGGTGGCCCGCCACCAAATGCGCTTGTCCGGCGGAATCGAAGCAATGCCTTGCTCGTAGGCGTCCCGGGTTCCAAGGGGAAGCTTGAGAACGTATTCCGGATTGTTGGCGGGGGTCGTCCAGCGCAGCAGGCCCGGATTCAATCTGATCAATTCCTCCACCGGCCGGTCGATGATTTGCGCTGCCAGCCGCAGGTCGGTGGGCGAACTCACCACAACCTGGTCAGCTTGGAGGGGCGGGTCGGGCTGGAAATCGAACCCGTAAGCCTTGGGATCCTTGGCGATGAGCGCCGTGGCGATGATAATAGGCACATAGTTCTCGGTGTCCATGGGCAGGGCGTGCAGCCGGCGCAACTCCCAGAAGTCGGCGTAGCCGGTCTTTTCGATCGCC
>CAZTHM010000064.1:0-12708 GCA_964613505.1 uncultured Acidobacteriota bacterium
GCATGAAGGCGACGAGATTCACTTTCTGGCAAGACGGCGAATACTATCTCGGGTTCCTCAATGACTATCCCGACTATCAGACCCAAGGAATGTCGAAGGAAGAGTTAGTCAACAATCTCAAGAGCCTGCTGGCGGATCTCGAATCCGGCGGCATCCCGTACATTCGCAAAGTTGAAGAATTGGTGTTGACGGATTGAAAAGGCGCGACCTCGTCCGCACGCTGGAGGAGCTCGGTTGTGTGTTGGTCCGCCACGGTGCGAGCCACGATTGGTACACCAACCCAAAAACCAAGAAATCGCAACCGGTCCCCCGCCACAGTGAGGTTCACGAAGGACTGGCCAAGTCCATTATCAAGAAGCTCAGCGAAGCCGGATGAGCCGTGTAGCGCAGAGTTTCGCGACTCAGAAACTCTGCGGTCCTCCTCCTTCAACGAACCGTCCGTCAGCTGACGGATTCGAAAAAGCCGAACTCTTCGCTGCCTGCTGCGGCCTCTCCTACCAATCCCGGCAGGCGGGCTGCGGGACGGGGGTGAAGTTGGCTCCGTGCTCGCGCCACCAGGCGTGCCACTGTTCGGCGCTGCGCTGGGACGCTGCTGGAGTGGCGTTTTGGGGAAGCCGTATCTTCTGGCCGGTTAGACCCTGCAAAGCGAAGTTACCCACTTGGCGCACCTGGGCTTCGGGATCACTCAGCGTGGCGATCAGGGCGGGAATGACTTCCCTGCTCCCCAGATTCCTCAATCCCAGAATAGAATTGACGCGGTCGTTTGCGGCTGGCGAGCGCAGCGTCTCAAACAGCGCCTGGTTCGCCCGCGTGTCGTGGAAAAGCCCCAGAGACCGAAGGACCTCCCCGCGAAGGGTTACAGGACCGGTGGAGAGTATTTCGAGCAGTGGCGGCACGAACGCCGCATCGCCTTTCTCGCCGAGAAGTAGAATTGCGAAGGCGCGCAACGAATCGTCCACCGGCATGGCCGCCGGGGGTGAGTTTGGTGGCGCCGATTGCGGCCCGCGCGCGACCTTGAGAATTTCCTCCCAGGCCTCGCGCGTGCCCAGCCGTGCCAGACCCTCGAGCGCTTGCTGGCGGTCCAAACCACGATTGGCGGCGGGGGCGCGCGCCAAGGCCGCAAATTTCTCCAGAGCGAAAGATTGAGGGAGCGTAGCCAGCACCAGCAGCGCCTCTCCTGCTTCCGGCCCGGCGGGCTTCTCGAGAGTCTTCAGGTACGGCTGGAAAGCCTTCTGAAGCTGATCGGGCAGCGAGGGCGAAATCTCCAGCCTGAGTTCATTGATCGCCAGCGCAAAGGCCGCCGGCGGCCCGGAGAAATCCTGTTTCGAAGCATCGAAAATCAGCAGAGGCAGGCGGCGTTGGGCGCGCACGCGATAGCGCCCAGGCACGGAAAACCGCGCCCACTGATTGAGGAGCCAGCGCTCGGTGTGCGTTTGTCCAGGCGGGAGCCTGACTGAGCCGTATACCGTGGTTCCCTTCGCCCCGCCGCAGGGCCGGGGAGCGGGGTCCGGCAGGGAACGGCCCTGTTGGTCGCGGATGGAAAATCGTGGCTCAGTTTCGAGTTCGGGATTCGCGACGCGGGTGGGGGTTCGATACGAAAACGAGAAGACGTGCGCGCCGGTATTTTGAATCGTGAATTTGCAGAAGATCGGCTCGCCCGCAAGGTAGGCCGGTTTTTCCAGGGAGAAGCGGGCCACGTAGCTGACCTGCGCCAGGCCTGACCGAGGAGCGCCCAGCCAAATACCCCCGGCGCAGAGCCACATCGCCAGCGGGAAATGCTTGAAGCGATTGAACGTCGAATGCGCGGCGCGGTGTCTCACCTGGTCGGTCTTCGGACCCATTGCGGCTATCATACGCGAACCTTCGAAACGACTGCGCGCTTTTCGGATTGAATCCGCTGCCATCCCGGAAGTAGCATCTAACCTGGGAGTGGATATGACTCTCAAGAGCCGGCGGCTTATCCTGCTTGTTCCTCTCGTGGTTGTCCTCGGAATGCTCTGTTGCCCGCGGCGCGTCTCCGCGCAAACCAAGCTCTATCTCAAGGACGGCAGTTATCAGCTGGTGAAGAGTTACGAAATCCAGGGCGAACGCGTGCGGTACTACAGCGTGGAGCGCTCGGCGTGGGAAGAAGTGCCGCGCGCCCTGGTGGACTTCGAGGCCACGGAGCGCGTGACGCGCGAGGAGGAAGCCGAGCACCAGAAGGAGTTGGAGGAAGCGCGCGCCGTCGCCAGCGAGCGCTTCGAGCGTCCTGAACAAAAAGGCTTCGAGGTTGCTCCGGGCATCAATCTGCCCGGCGAGGAGGGCGTTTTCGCCTTTGACGGCACGCGGGTCATTCGCATGATTCAGTCTTCGGCCGAAATCGTCACCGACAAGAAGCGCGCCGCGCTGTTGCTGGCCCTGCCGGGGCCGCTGCTAAAGCATCGCGCCTACGTGGTTCTGCCCGGCGCGCAGGCTGCGGTGCGCGTTCCGTCGCTCCAGCCGGCGTTCTACGTCCAGGCGGCGGACGACTTGGGCGCCAAGCTGGAACTAGTGGTGATTAAACCGCGGAAAGAGACGCGGCAGGTTGAAAAAGTGGAATGGCGCGGCGGAATTACCAAGCCTGCCGAGCTCCGCGCCGCCGTCCCACTCGAGCGCACCCAGGTCGCGCCGGGGCTTTACAGGCTGAAGCCGTTGCAGCCACTCGAGCCGGGAGAATACGCGCTGGGCGAGCTTATTCAGAAAAAACTCAATCTCGAACTCTGGGATTTCAGCATCACCGGCGCGCCGGCGACCGTCTCGGGAGAAGGTGATGCTCCTCCTACCATCCGCCGCTCGGACAAGCCGCCGAAAGATTGACATCCCAATTCAGTCCCACCATAATCCGCGAGCGCATGAGTCGAAGCACAACGAGATCGATGCACCATCGATTCGCCCTGATCGCTATTCTTCTGTCGATCTCTGCGGAGTACGCCGGAAGAGGCGGAGCCGCAGTACAGGCTGCCCCCGCAGATACCCCGACGACGAAGACCGTATCCACCGACCGGGCCGCCGTTCCTCTCGGCTTCAGCCCCCAAAGCTATGCCGCACAAGCGCGATGGGAAGAACGGTTTCTGGAGATTCCGAGCGCGGCGAGATGCCGGAAATACCTGCGCCATCTCACGCGCCAGCCGCACGTGGCGGGGGCGCCGGGCGACCGCGCCGTCACGCAATACATCTACGACGAGTTCAAGCGCTCGGGACTAAATCCCGAAATCGTCGAGTACCGCGTCCTTCTTTCCTACCCGAAGAAAATCTCGGTGGAGCTGGTCGAGCCGGCGCGAGTTAAACTCGCGAACCCCGAGCCGGAGATCAAAGGCGACAGGGACACGCGACCTTCCGACCCCATGGTGAGCATGCCCTGGACGGGGTACTCGCCTTCTGCCGACCTCACGCGGCCGGTGGTTTACGTCAACTACGGTACCGCTGAGGACTACGACCAGCTTGAGAAGCTGGGCGTGGATGTGCGAGGCAAAATCGCTCTTGCCCGCTATTTTCACGGGTACCGTGGCGGTAAATCCCACGAAGCGGAGCGCCGTGGCGTAGCCGGAATTGTTGTCTATTCCGATCCCGCCGAGGACGGCGCTCAGCGCGGCCCGGTTTACCCTGAGGGCCCCTGGGGGCCGCTCGGCCATTTTCAGCGCGGGGCGGTGGTTTACGATTTTGTGACGCCCGGCGATCCGCTGACGCCGGGTTGGGCTTCAACAGAATCGGCGCGACGATTGCCGGAAAGCGAAGCCAAGACTCTTCCCAAAATTCCGATGGTGCCGCTTTCCGGAGCCGACGCGCAGGAAATCCTCCAGCGCCTCGATGGTCCGGAAGTTCCGAAGGGTTGGAGTGGCGGGCTTCCACTCACTTACCGCGTGGGCGGAGGAGCGGTGAAAATCCACCTCGCGCTCGAAATGGAAAACCGCGTCACACCCATCTGGAATGTTATCGCCAAGATTCCTGGCAGCGTTGAGCCGGAGAAACTCGTCATCCTCGGGAACCATCATGACGCCTGGGTGTACGGCGCGGTCGATCCTTCGAGCGGCACGGCGACGATGCTCGAAACGGCGCGCGCGCTCGGCCAGTTGCTGAAGGAAGGTTTTCGTCCGCGGCGCACGATTCTTCTGGGGAATTGGGACGCGGAAGAGTACACCTTGACGGGCTCGACCGAATGGGGCGAGCAATTCGAAGACGACTTACGCAAGAACGCCGTGGTTTGTCTCAACGTCGACGCCTCGACGAGCGGCCAGGATTTCTCGGTGAGCGCCGTGCCGTCGCTGATTCCCGCCCTCATTGAAGCCACGCAAGCGGTGCGCGATCCCGCCACCGGCCGCAGCGTGTACGATCGTTGGAAGGAGCAGAAGGCCGCGCGTAGCGTACGCAGCTATGCCGTCCCGGACTCGGGCGCCGCGCCGGTGCCGTTCGGCCTGCTGGGCGGCGGCTCGGACTACATGGTGTTCCTGCAACACGTCGGCGTTCCCGCGCTCGACATGATCTTCGACGGCCCCTACGGGGTTTATCACTCTCTTTACGACGACTTTCGTTGGATGGAGCGCTTCGGCGATCCGGGCTTCCGCTACCACGCCGCGATGAGCCGTCTGTGGGGCCTGCTGGCGCTGCGCTTTGCCAACGCCGATTTGCTGCCGCTCGATTATTCGATCTATGCGGGAGAAATCGCCGCCTACCTCGAAGGCCTGGAGAAGATCGCTCCGGCGGATTTCTTCGCCGAGACCATTCGCCCGCTGATCGAAAAATCCCGGGAGTGGCAGAGGGCTGGTGGAAAGGCGACTCGCGTTCTGGAGGCGCACCGCGGAGGGGATGCGGCGGGGCTTGATGCGCCGCGAGACAAACGATCGCAAACTGCCGCTACAGCCGATTTCAACGCCGCCCTGATGGCCCAGGAGCGCGCCCTACTCGACGACCGGGGGATTCCCGGCCGGCCATGGTTCCGCCATCTGATTTACGCGCCCTTGCCGAGTTACGCCGCCGAAACCCTTCCCGGCTTGCGCGAGGCGCTCGAGGCGCATGATCTCGCTCGCGCCCGCCAGCAGGCCCAAGCCCTCGCCGCCGCCCTCCAGCGCGCCCTCCGCGCCCTCCCGCCGTCCCGGAGTAACTAAGTGACGAGCCTATTGACCGTCGCAACCTGGAGACCACGCCAGCATACCCGCCACCCTCACCCTTTTCAATTCCTCCCGCAGAAAAGCCCACGGCACAAGAGCGGTGCCGTGGCTTGTATCTTCCCCAGCGATGGGAGAAAACCTTTTTCGATGGGCGGAGGAGGTTTCGGGGAGGCCGGCCGTGGCTGAGGCCCGATGTGGCGCGAGCCGGATCGAGAGCCTGGCGGGTAGATCGGCCCCCCGCCCTCTTCTCCAACGCCGAGGAAGAATCTCAGGCCCCGCCTGCGCGGGAAGCCTGCATTGACAAGCCCGGTGGGAGACGGCACAGGGTCGGGGAGCCGAAGCCTCAGTCCGTCAGCTGACGGACAGCGATGAACAACTCGTCTTCGACTTTCGATCCTTGTGGCATCGAAGTGAGCGCGCGCACCCTCGTCGTGACACTCGGTCCGGCGGAGGGCGCGGCTTCGCGCCGCGAGTTTCCCAACACCCCGGCCGGGCATCAGGGGGTGCTGCGTTTTCTCGAGCGCGCCGGCCGGCCGGTGCGCGTCGTCCTGGAATCGACCGGGCTCTACGGTCTGGACCTGGTTCTGTGCCTACACCAAGCGGGCGTGGCGGTGATGGTGGCCAATCCGCGCGCCGTCCGTCACTTCGCCCAGGCGATGATGCAGCGCAGCAAGACTGACCGCCTGGACGCCGAGGTCTTGCGTCAATTCGCGGCCCGCATGCCCTTCCTCGCCTGGCGTCCGCCCTCCGCCGCCGCGCTGAAGCTGGTGGCGGTGGCGCGGCGGCTGGAAGCTCTCACCGACATGCTGGCGGCAGAGAAGAATCGCCGCCACGCCGCCTCGCTCTCGGAAGCTCTGCCCGCCCTGGTGCGGCGCGATGTCGAGCGCAGCATCCAGACCCAGCAGCGCGCCATCGAGCGCTTGACGCGGGCCGCGCAGGAGTTCGTGCTCGCCGATCCCGCGCTGGCGCGCCGCTTCGAGTTGCTCCTCTCCATTCCCGGCTTCGGTGTGACCAGCGCCCTGCACACCCTGGCGGAACTGGCCTCGCTGCCCGCCGACCTCGACGTCCGCCAGTGGGTGGCCCAAGCCGGCCTCGATCCGCGCCAGCACACCTCCGGCTCTTCGGTCGAGAAGAAGCCGCGCATCTCCAAAGCCGGCAACCGCCACCTGCGCCGCGCCCTCTACATGCCCGCCCTGGTCGCCGTCCGCCACGACCCTCACTTGCGCGCCTTCTACCTCCACCTCGTCGCGCGCGGCAAAGCTAAAATGCAGGCTCTCGTCGCTGCCATGCGCAAGCTCCTGCACGCCATCTTCGGCATGTTCAAACAGGACCAGCTCTTCGACGGCGCCAAAGTCTATGCCGCCCTCCCTCTCCAACTCCCCCTCCACCAGGAGGCCGCATGAATCCAAATCAATTTCTCGCTTTACAATCAAGAGAGAATCTACCTGCTTTGGGGTCTACGACCACGGCGGAAGGCAACACCTTTATCACCATCGAGTAAATTTGACTACGGGTATAATTCGCGGCACACTAGCGACGGGGATAGAGCGATTTTCCGTCGAAGGGACTTCGGGAAAGAGGTTGATGTATCAGGACTCACTTGCCGGAGCTTGACTTCTGACAAAAAAGAAACGCCGTGAGGGCGGAGATCCCTCGCGACAGATATTGTGCGCCAGAACTTTCCCAGTTACCTTGGTGCTCAGAACACCAAGCGCGAGTAGCACGAGACTGGTGTCCCACAACGGGGGCGATCATGGCGAGTAGGAGATTCGAGTACCGGTTTAAGATCGACGCATTCACGCCAGACACCATTCCGATGTCTCGTCTGGCCGAATATGTCGCTGACCTGGCCAGAATGCTTGGCAACAATAGCAGCGTGCATCTACGCCGAATCGAGGGAGGAAGCACTGTTCCTGTGGTTCTTGTGGACAGGGAAGCAATACCGAAAATTCGCGCGCGGATTGATGAGGTTAAGCGACGTGAAGCCCCAGCGGAGGCACAGAAAGCGCATAACGATATAGATCGAAGACTTATCGATGATAACGGTAGTGGTGTGCTGCTTGACCCTACGGGGGCCAAGGTGATTCGCTTTGCGGGCCGGGAAAATGCAACAAGACTAAAGTTCGGGCCAATCGAGCAGGCTGGAGTGTTTCAGGGGATTCCGATACGGGTTGGCGGAGAAAGCGATCCGGTCCCAGTCCATCTTGAGGATGGGAAAGACAAGCACATCGTCCTTGCACGTCGTTCCCTAGCTAAGGAGATAGCTCAGCACTTGTTCAGTTCCGTAATCAGGGTTGAAGGAACGGGACGCTGGGTAAGGCACGCAGATGGCGAGTGGGAGATGCTATCTTTTCGGGCAGGTTCCATGAAGCCCATCGAGGATGCGGACATTCGCAGGAACATCCAAGGACTCCAAGAAATTGCGGCTGAATGGAAGAAACTCGAAGACCCACTCGAGGTCCTGCAGGAGATAAGATCCGGCAAGAAGTTACAATAATGGTTGGAGTAGACGCAACCTTTCTCTCGCTCATGCTACACCCAAAGGCGGGGCCCCCTCTCGACCCGACGACGGGGAAGCCTGTTGAACGAATGGAAGATCGAATTGAAAAATTGCTTGAAGACCTAGATAGCGACGCGGAAAGAATAATTCTGCCGACCCCAGCGCTGAGCGAATTCCTGATTTTGGCGGACAAAGATGCCTCAACATATCTACAAAAAATCTCTGAAATGAAGACGATCCTCGTCAAACCCTTTGACGAACTAGCAGCGGTCGAACTTGCGGCCGTCGAACTGGAGGACCGGAGAAAAGGAGATAAGCGCGGGGGATCGTCCAGCCCATGGGCGAAAGTGAGATTTGACCGTCAAATAGTGGTGATTGTGAAGGTCAATGGCGCGAAGAAGGTCTACTCGGATGACGAAGACGTTAAAAAGTTTGCCGCCAAAATCGGACTTGAGCCCGTATCATCTTGGGAATTGCCGCTCCCTCCAGCTAAACAGGCGAATTTTGATTATGATAAAACAAAACGAACACCTGATATCAAGAACTGAGTGGCGACCAATCTCGCTCAGTCCACCGGAATTTGACGAAGCCGTCTCAGATCCTCTCAAGGTCAGGCCTGAACCCAAGGAGCAAAAGAAGAAAGTGAGTAGGGATAAGCACAGAGGGCCCTCATGATCGAAATTCGGCGGGATGGCAAGAATCAGCCATACATTGAATGGGAAATTGGACCGGGAGGGTACAAACGAGCTTGGATTCAGCGAAGAGTAGGTGATAAGGATTGGGCATGTACCGGAAGATATCTAAATGTTGTGAGAGTCGAGAACTTAGACCAAGGGCCTGCTGGAAACGCCACAGATTTTCCGATTTTTTCCGAATTGCCTGACGACCAGATTTTAGAGGCGTTTGTGTCCGCCGTCTGCGCGATAACTGGCTGTAGGATTCCATAACCTATCCTCCCTTATCCTCACCAAGGAGCGCGTAGCCACGGCACCGGTTTTGTGCCGTGGGCTTTTGTGAGGTTTCGATCATGCGGGCATGCGCGCGTAATCGATTTGGATGGGGCACGCGGCCACCGGCGGCGCGGCCGGCGGGGGGAGCAGCCTGACCCGAAAGTACCATCCGACCAGCACTTCGGAGCAATTGTCAGACCTTGATTTCACCCCTAAGATGGGCGGTGAATGCTGGAAAGTTTTGGTGTATTATTGGGGAAGTATAAGGAGGTAGTCATGAGCAAACGATTTACGTGCTTACAGGGCCTTCTGGAAGAACTCCACCGGGAGGAATCCGGGCAAGACCTGATCGAGTACGCGCTGATTGCCGCTTTGATTGCGCTGGCCGCCACCGTCGGCATGGGCAGCGTGGCCAAGGCTATCAACGTTGCGTTCTCTTCCATCGGAGCAAAGCTTACTAGCTACGCTTCCTAGGCGTCGCGTTAGGTAATAGGGTGAAAAACGACAAGACCAACTGAGGCGCCGGGCTGTGGGTCCCGCCGAAGGCGTGGACGACGGGGACCCTTTTGTTTTCATTGAGTTCGGAGCTCACCCCCGTATTGAGCATCGGGACAGGCAGAACGTCGCTTCAGTCGAAAGCGACGTGCCAACTGTTTCTGAATCGCGACCCTCACGGCTGCCTTTAGTGGAGCAGAGTATGCTTACTAGTACTTAATTGCAGAAGTAATCGAATCAAATATCGCTTGAAAATAAAGAGCTTAGGCCAGAAAGTACCTACACGAACTAAAGCAAGCAAGTACTAGTTCGTCAGTCTCTGATGTCCGGTTCAGGGATTGGCGGCACCGACATCTCGGTCGAATACTACCGATGGGCCATTGCCGAGGTTTCAGGCGTCTTGTAGATTGTAGCGCGAAAGGTTCAAAGATCTAATTGAAGCAGGAGACAAGGAGAATAAGATGAGCAAATGGTATTCACGAGTGAAAGCTTCCCTGGTTGAGCTGCACCGCGGGGATTCCGGCCAGGACCTGATCGAGTACGCTTTGATTGCGGCGCTGATTGCCCTGGCCGCCACCGTCGGCATGGGCAGCGTGGCCAAGGCCATCAACGTCGCGTTCTCTTCCATCGGGGCAAAGGTGACCAGCTACGCCAGCTAGTGCCATTCCAACTTTTTGGAGCTAGCCGCAATGGGGCCGGAGCAAGCTCCGTGTCCAGACTAAAAAGTTTTTGGGTTAGCCGAGATTAGTTGGGACGGCACAAGCTGGTTCTGGAAGGAAGCTTCCGGGTTACCGGTCTTACCCGGAGCGCGGCCTCGCTGGGGCAGCAGCTCACTGAAGTAGGGAGAGAACTGCGCCCTGGAGGGGGGGGGATTGGATGGGCAGGCGGTGGCCTGGGATTCCGGATCGCATAGAACTTCTGTGCCATTGCCAAGTGCTCGGCTTTTAGTTACATTCTCTAGCGAAAACTTCGCCGACTGGAACCGAGTTGGCAAATGAGGGAGCACAATGAGCAAACTGTTTTTGCGCATGAAAGGTTCTCTGGTTGAACTGCATCGCGAGGATTCAGGGCAGGACCTGATCGAGTACGCTTTGATTGCGGCGCTGATTGCCCTGGCCGCGACGGTTGGAATGGGCACCGTGGCCAAGGCGCTCAACACCGCGTTCTCTTCCATCGGGGCGAAAGTCACGAGCTACGCATCCTAGTTGTTGTCTCTAGGGGCTCTCTCGAGGGACGCGCACCCGCCCGCCGGGGGCTGATGGCGCGCCGAGGGCGGGAGTCTCGAACGGGGTCTCGTTTTCACATTTAAATTTGACTCACCGGCGCCATCGGATCGTGGAGGCGTCTTGGGAGCCGAGGTGGGCGCGACGCGTGAGCCCCCGCCGGGCAAGGGGCGCTAAGCGCCTCGCGGCGTGGGGCTGGGAGCCATCGTACCTTTGCTTCGCTTGTCGGCGTACATGTGCGTGTCGGCTTCCGAGACCGACTGCTCGACGGTCTGCCCGGCTAAGTGCTGGTGCAGCCCCATGCTCATGCCGATCGGGACATTACCAACCCGGCTGTCGCGGTCCCACTCCCCCACTTTCTCGCGGATGCGGTTAAGGACTACCTGCGAGCCTGTGCCGTCGGTTTCCGAAAGCACAATCAGAAACTCGTCTCCGCCATAGCGGACCACATAATCCGAGCCGCGCACGCAGGACTTGAGAATGCTCGCAATCTGCGCCAGCACGTAATCACCCATCAGGTGTCCAAAGCGGTCGTTTACCGCCTTGAAATTATCCACATCACACATGATGAGCCCAAGCGGCCGGTTGTTGCGTTCGGCGCGGGAGATTTCCCCTTGCAGCAGCTCGCGTAGAAAGCTGCGGCTGAAGACGTTGGTAAGCGAATCCACCATGCTGGCCGAGTGCTCGGACTGGGCCCTCAAGGTATGCTGCACGTTGAGCAGGCGGAGCTTCCGCAATTCCACCTCGCGCCGCACCATGTAGAGCGCCAGCAACATCACCACCATCATCACCAGGAAGAGGAGCTGGGGGGGGATCTTCATTTCCAGGGTGTTCTGCTGCCAGAAGCTGCCGGGAGCCAGCAGCGACAGCGCGCCCAGCAAGAGCACTGCCCCGGCAAAAACCACCAGCACCCAGATGTCGCGGTTGTGGGATTCGAGCTGGACGAGCTCGGTTTCAATCCGCGCCTGCGGGCCGATCTTCTCGGTTTGTTCGGGCTGGCTGTTCATGGGCCGGTCATAGCGCCCTGGAAAAGTGGAGGAGAAGGGGCGCGGCTCCCCTCACGTTGTCGCTACGCAGTGATCTGCTCGTAAGAGAATGACGGAATCTCAGTTCGGTCTCGGGCGTGCTCGACCGTGATGCCGCAAACGTTGCCATCTCGGTCGAGATCCAGAAGCGTATCCTCGTCAAGATCCTTGGTCTCGGCAACCGGAACTGCCCGAAACTCAATATAAAGCGTATCGGTGTCGTGGAAATATTTTATCTTCATGGCGTGAATGACCGGTCAAAGAAAGCGTTGGGCACAGTCTCCCCAGCCGGAAACAGTATAACTCGCAAATACTTCCCGTTCATCTCTTCGATAGCGGCCCAACGTCGAATTCGGCCATCATCCTGAACCACCTGTTTGACCGGATGACGGATGACTCGCTCTATCTACTCATCCCGGATTACCGTTCGGTCCGGCCGCATTCGAATCGCCTGGAAGTATCGCGTGGCCTTCACAATCTCGACTCTATCAGACCAGCCGCTTAGGCGAAAGCGAGCGGGTTGGTAGCCACGCTCAGAGCTTTCCTGAGCGTGGGCTTTTCCTCTTCGCCGGCTGCTTTGCCTTCTGGTAAGCCCTCTCCAGCCAACGCAACGCTTCCGCAATATCGGATTCCGAATTCATTTCGAAGGTCGTCCAGCCCGCGCCCGGACCGCTCGCGCCCCCGAGCCGTGGATGGTCCGCTCCTGGCAGCTTGATGAGCAGCGAGAACTCCGTCTCGGCCGCTCGCGTGCGCGGAAGCGCCGCAAAAATCTTCTTCCCACGATAGAGCACCAACATGCCGAACATGGGACGGCTGTTCACACGCGGCCAGACTGAAACCTCTTCTTCCAGCAGGGCGCACCAACGCTGCATTTCGGCGTTGGTCTTCGGCAGTTTGATTCGTTTCGCCATGCGGTCAGTCGGCAGCGCCCCGATAGATCGGGGCTGTTTCTTTCTGATGTTTTCAAGCCGCGGAGTTTTTGAGACGACGGCTGGCGCATCCAGATCAAGAAAATCGGGACAGGTACATCAGGTCGTTTGCGATGTCTGCGATAGACTGCGCCTACGTTGAAACCTTCTCGGCCACGACTTTGGCCTGGGTAAAGATCAGCAGGTAATCCTGCCCGCCGCCTTTCGAGTCGGTCCCGGACATATTGAAGCCGCCGAAGGGATGCGCGCCCACCAGCGCTCCCGTGCATTTGCGGTTCAAGTAGAGGTTGCCGACGAAGAACTCCTCCGCGGCGCGGTCGAGTTTCTGCCGGTTGTTGGTGTAGATGGCGCCGGTCAGGCCGTACTCGGTGTTGTTGGCGATCTCCATCGCGTCGTCGAAATTCTTCGCCTTGATAACGGCCAGCACCGGCCCGAAGATTTCCTCCTGCGCGATGCGTCCCTT
>CAZTHM010000065.1:0-12687 GCA_964613505.1 uncultured Acidobacteriota bacterium
CCAGCGCGTCGAGCGCCAGGTTGATATCGGCGCCGTTCTTGTCGCCGCGCGGCGTCACGTTGCGCTGCACCATCTGCACGGCGTGCTGCGTCATCTGACGGCTCTGCTCGCCGGCGCGCGGCCAGTCGCCGTAAGCGACTTTCGTCACCACCTCACCGCGCTCCTTCAGGGCTTCCAGGACCAGTGAAACGTCGAATTCCTTGGTCAGCGTGTCCTTAACGCCGATCTGAATGTTGTCGAAATCAATAAAGACGGCAAGCTTCAGCCGTTCTTCTGCCATAAATCCTTCTTCCTCCCGGGACCCGAGGGCCGCGGGATATTCCCTTTCGGTTGCAGCGAGGGCACCAGCCTCTCCTTACATCATACTCCCGAATGACCTCCACGTCTGCCTCTGATGGGGACGCTACGCCAGGTATTTCAGGCTCAAATCGATCAGCTTCTGAGTGCCCGCGTAGGGCTCCCCGTCGCCCTCCCACTCCATGGAGAAGTAGCCGCGGTAGCCGGCCGCCTTCGCAATCTCGAAACATTTCGCGACATCGACAGTAACGAACTTGTCCTTGCCTGCCCCCTCGGAATCCTTCACGTGGGAGATGCTGTAGGCGTGCTTGAACAACGCCGCCAGGGCGCGGTTGTTGAATTCCTGGTCGTGCGTGAGCATCGAGTTGCAGAAATCCGGCAGCGCGCGCAGGTAGGGATTGCCAACTCGCTCGATCACTTCGATCAGGAAGAAGGGGTCCTCGGTGAAGTTGTTATCGTTCTCCAGGTTGATGAGAACCTTCTTCTGCGCGGCATGACCGGCGGCCTCCTTCAAACTCTCGGCGCTGAGCGCGACGTCGGGTTTCAATTTGCCGGCGGCGGCGATGTTGCGCCGGATGCCCGGCGAGCCGACCGCCGCGGCAATGTCGATCCACTGCTTGGTCACTTCCACCGCCTGGCGGCGCTTGTCCGGATCGGGATCGAAAAAACTCAAGCGCGAATCGACCGGCAGATTGATGACGCGCGCTCCCGCTTTCTCGGTCGATTCGCGGAATTCCTTCAGGTAGGCGGGATCGGTCGAAGGGAAATGAGCACTGAGCGGTTCGATGTTGTGAAGCCCGAATTTCTGCACGACCATCGCGCCGAAGTCTTTCAAGTCCATGCCTGGCAGCTTGGGGTCGCGCGGCAACTTATTGCCTGGCGCTTCGATGAACATGCGAAATGGCCACGAGGCCACCGCCAGCCGCTCGCGCGGGGCGGTCGGGAATTTCAGGTCAGGGCCGGAGGCAAATGCGCTGGAGTGCCAGCTCATCGTTGCCGCGCCCGCGGCCAGCGTCGAAGCGTGCTTCAGAAAAGTGCGTCGGGGAGATTTCCGCATCGGGTAATCCTCATCACGAAGAATTGAGAGTGCAGGCGCCCGGACCGAGCACGCGCCCGGCGCTCTCTGGTGATAGAATCCGCTCTCCTGCGGCCCAGCGTCAAGCAGGAAAATCGGCAAGCCGCGAGGATCAAGGAGGAAGAATGGGAGAAAAACTCCGGATTGGAATCGTCGGCGCGAAATTTGCCGCGCGTTTTCATTATGAGGGATTGCGGCGCGTCTATGGCGTGCCCATCGAGGTCGTTGGTGTGACCTCGAAATCCGCCGACTCCGCCGCGGCCTTTGCGCGCGAGCGAGGCGTGAAGGCCTTCGGCTCATTGGAGGAGTTGTGCGACGCCTGCGACGTGGTGGATCTCTGCTCCCCCGGTTCGACCCATGAGCCCCTGGCCGTCGCAGCTCTCCAGCGCGGCAAGCACGTCATTATCGAGAAACCTTTTACCGGTTACTACGGACCGGGCACCGACGACTTCCGCGGCAACGTTTTCAGCAAGGAGATCATGCTGCGCGAGGCGATGGCAAGCTGCGACCGCATCCTGACCGCCGCGCGGGAATCAGGGAAGAAGATCTGTTATGCGGAGAACTGGGTCTATGCGCCCGCCGTCGCCAAGGAACGTGAAATCCTGACCAAGAGCGGCGGGCAGATCCTTTGGATCATCGGCGACGAATCACACAGCGGCTCCCATTCACCCTATTACGGCATCTGGAAGTTCTCCGGCGGCGGGTCGCTGGTGGGCAAAGGTTGCCACCCCCTGACTGCCGCCCTCCACCTGAAGCGCGCGGAGGGCGAAGCTCGCGACGGCAAGCCGATCCGTCCCGCCACGGTTTCCGCGCGGACACACGCGATTACGAAGCTCAAGAACTTCCGCGATCTCGGCTTCCTGCGCACGACTTACGACGACATCGAGGACTACGGCCAAATGCACATCACGTTCGACGACGGCACTGTCGCCGATATCTTTTCCTGCGAACTCGTCATGGGCGGCGTTCACAATTGGCTGGAAGTGTTCGCCAACAACCACCGCACGCGCTGTAACCTGAATCCCATCGACGCGCTTGAAACCTACAATCCCAAGGAGGAATTCCTGAAGGATGTGTATGTGACGGAAAAGATCGGCACCAAGCAAGGTTGGAATCATCCCGCGCCGGACGAAGACTGGCAGCACGGCTACCCGCAGGAGTTCCAGGATTTCATGGAGAGCATCGCGCGCGGCCGTGAGCCGCTGTGCGGCGCGGCGCTCGGCCGCGACACCATCGCGGTTCTGTACAGCGCCTACGTTTCGGCCGAGCGGCGCGGCACGGAAGTGGAGATGCCTGAGTAGGGGCGAGTCTGGGACCCGTCCCTACAGTCAAAACTTCCACTCGATGCCGAGCCGCGCCGCGCGTGGCGCTTGGATCGCAAGGGGAACGCGGGATTCAAATGTCGGGCCGGTCAGGTCGGCTTCCAGAGTGTTCTTGTTCAGATTCTGGATATTAAAGACATCGAGATAACCCGAAAGTGTTCCCCGGCGCAAAGCGAATTCCCGGGCCACACGGACATCCACGGTCATGTTGAACTGGGTTTGAAAGCCTCCCGGGTGGGCCCGCGGCGTGGCGCGCACAAAGAACGGTCCCTGGTTGAAACCCTCCACCAACAGCATCCGCCCGAACGGCAGGCCGTCGTAATACTTGACGACGGCGGAGAGTTGTATTTTGCCAGGTGCCATGTAGTACGCGTTTGCTTTGCCCACGAAGGCGCGATCAAAATAGGTTCGGCTCGAGGCAAAAACCAAGGTGTTCGGGTCCGCGCCCAGCGCCCCAACAAATCCCCAATCGTTCTCCAGCACGGAGTTCCCCGGGCTGGTTGATGCCAGCGTGCGCAGGGCGGTAAAACTCGCCGCGAATGCCCAAAAACGATCGAGTGGTTTGTTCAGGCGAATTTCGAATCCTTTGGAACTTGCGTGGCCGCCGGGTGGATTGGTTAGTAAGAAGAAATCACGCCCCAGCGCCGCGGGGTCGCGGTTGTAGAGTGTCAAGAGCTGATCGTCGGCATTCCCCGGAATTCCGTCGTTGCCTGGATCGGAGACTTGAGTCAGCGTGTAAGCCGCAGGGAGAACGCCGAGGTTGGTGGCCGCGATCAGCCGGTGACTGTCGCGCCGGAAGAAACGCACTCCGGCGCGGAACCCGGAGGCCAATTCCTGATCGAGACCGACGCTGACTTCATCCGTGAACGGCCGCAAGAGGCGGCGGTCGAGCGCGGAATATGGACCACCAAATCTGCGGAGCAGCGACGAAATCTCAGATGGCTGCGCCGCCAGGTCGCGATTGAAGTCCTGCCAGGAGAATGTCTGGCCTCCGATCGCCGCGGGATTCCCGAAGTCCAAGTAGCGGCCCTGTAGAAGATGCGCGTAGCGCGACCAACTGGCGCGCAACACGAGGCCACGCCGAGCCAAGGGCAAGAGCAGTCCGGCGCGGGGCTCGAGCGTCGTCCAGCGAATTCCTGTGGCTACGCCCGCAGCCTGTCCCGTGGAGGAATCCAGCCGCAGGCCGAGCGGAAGCCGCACCCAGCGCGTCGGCCGCCAGGCATCCTGAACGAACAACGCAATGGCTTGGGTATGCGATCGCGCGGCGGCGGGCGTGTTCCAACGTGTCACTGCCGCGCTGACGCGATTCACGAGTATCTGTTCTTTTCCTTCCAGCGCGTCCCAACGGTTGGAAATGTAACTCCGCTGCCAATCCGCTCCGAGGTTCAGGCCATGACTGGCGCGAACCGTTTGGATGAGCACGTTGCCCTGGTAGCGAGTCCGAATCCCCGCCATCGAAAACGATGCGGGACCAGTCCTGGTCAGGCTTGGAAGGTTGATGGTGCTGGCTCCCGCAAGTCCGGTTTGGATCCCCGATGAAATGATGGCGCGCGCAACCCCGAAACCCGCGGCGAGCCAGAGGTTGGAGCTCATGGCGCGATTCCAGCGCGTCTGAATCTGGTGGAAGTTGTGGTTGCCGCGCGTTGTGGCACTCGGCGCGAGGCGTGGCTCGGCGCCCTCGTGCGAGTCGAAGAGATGCTGGCCTGAATAGAGCAGGTCGAGACGCTCGCGCCCGCGGGAGAGCGGCGCCAATTCCGCCAGCGCGCGGTAAACTCGCACGTCGATGGGCTGGGCAAAACCGCCGAGGGTCTTGGAGAGTTGTTGAGTGGAGAGCGAAGCAAAAAAGGGCCAGGCCGCCGCGCGGAGCGGAAACTTCCCGCCCATTTGACCTGATCCGTCGGCCAGATGGTTGAAGCGTTCTGGCCCGGGAAAGTGAAAGCGGCGGAGACGCGCGTCCAGGTTGTCGCTCTGTAAACTGCGGCCGGAATAGAACCATCGAGTTGCCCCGTGCAAGTCTCCCGCCAGCGCTGGAGTCGAGAGCATCACGTTGACGCCAGAGCCCGCGAGCTGCGCGGGCTTTGCCCCGGTCACAGTGTGCAATTCGGAAACTGCATCCAGGTCAGGGTCAGTAAGCGGACGCCCCGTCTGGTAGGGATCCGTCAAATTGAATCCGTTGAGCGCATATTGATTCTCTGTCCAGGAAGCTCCCAGAGCTCCGAAAAGCGCAGGCTCGCCGGTGCGCAGGCCGCCCACGTCGAGACGATCGGTCACGGTGGAAGCTTCCTGGCTTTCGAGAAGCGACCAAACGTTGCGAGTGTTGGGAAGCTTGTTCAATGAAAAAGCTCCGAACCGTGCGCCCCACGAAACATTAAGCTCTGTCACACGCGATTGAGGGGTGGATGAGCTTGAGGCGCCGGTCACCGGCGAAAGCACGAGGTTCAGCTCCAAAGTATCCCCAGTATTAATTTCGACATTCCGCCTCGTCATGACGCGGCCGTCCGAGGTTTTCGCCTCCAACGTATAGTTGTCAGAGGGAACCCCCACAAACTGGAATCTGCCCTTGGCGTCGGTCGTCACGTTGGAGACAAGCAAGCGCCGCGGGCTTCCACCGGTAAGCTCCAAAGCGATATCGGAAATTGGTTCACCTCGAGAGCCTGACACGATGCCGAGAATCACTCCCGGTGCGGATTGTGCCTCGGCAGGGACGGCTGATGCTCCCAGGATCGACGCCAGGAAGAGAGTTCGCGCCATGAGTCCCAATTCGGATGAGCACCTCCTGGAGCCGCCCGGGAAAGTGGGAAAGCGGCCAAGTGGCCGCGTTCCTGCCGCGATCCGAGCCGGGTTCTGTTGCTTCGCGCTCAAACCGGACCCTTAACTATACGGTTAATATTATGGCCAATTTTTGTCGCATTCTGCTCCACTCTTTGTCGCGCTGTGCTAGTATGCGATAGGGAAGTCAAAGGAAGTTCTTCGTTTCCAGTTGAGTTCGGCCCATTGAAAGACTGCGGTGTTGGTACTGGACGTGCAGCGATCTCTCAAATGGCAAAGAGGCAAGGGAACTGAGTCGGGTTGGCGGAGGGCCAACCAAACAGGGAGGATTGCACACCATGCGGCGTGACGCACGCGGATTCTCGTTGATAGAACTTCTGATTGTCGTTGCGATCATTCTCATCATCGCGGCCATAGCTATTCCCAATCTGTTGCGGAGCCGGATCGCTGCCAATCAGGCCTCGGCGATTGGGAGTATGCGCATGATCAACACAGCGGAAGTGACTTACTACTCGACTTTTGGCCGGGGATATACGAGTACGAGTAACCTTCTCCAGTTGGGCCCGCCAGCCTCCGGGGTTGCCGCCGATGCGACGGCAGCCGGTTTGATTGACAGCGTCCTGGCCAGCGGCATCAAGAGCGGCTACTCCTTTACGTATGTGCCCGGCCTTGTAGACGGGGCTGGCAAACCCCAGGGGTATACCCTGAATGGCGCCCCGACCCAGAGGGGGACGACCGGCACAGCGTACTACTTTTCGGACCAGACCTATGTCATCCGCGGCACTACGTCTGGACCCGCCACGGCGAGCGACTCGCCCGTCGCGCAATAATTAGGACTCGGCCGGCGTCAGCCTGACGACCCAGATCTCCCCTGCGGCAAGCGACTTTTGCAGGAAAGCCTCGCCTTTCACGACCCGCAGTGGGACGGGTCGATCATTCTCCAGGTTTTGAGCTTTCGCCTCCGTCCACGGCAAGCGGATACTGACTGCGGCCTGCGCGGGTTGGCGCGCGTGATTGAACACCAAGACGATTTGCACCCGGTCGCTCGTCAGCCGGCGCACTTCCACCTCAGACGTACCCGCACCCGTCACGCGGACCTCCGGTGAGATTCCCGCCGAGCGGGCCAGCGCCAGAAGCAGGCGTTTGGTCGAGGGATCGTGCGCGCGCTGGTACGATAGCGCTGGGAACGAACCCACCAGGATCGCCCTCCCCTTTCCGTACCGGTTCTCCACCATCGCAGGCTCACCGTTGGAAAACTTCGCCAGGACACGCGCCCTGGATAGCGGCTCGAGGTTTTCCTCAAAAGCCTCCGCGACGGCCGTATCGCCGGGCGCCCAACCGGGAAGATTCGCCGCGGGCCCGGCAATTATTTTCGCCTTCTCGACGGGCCGGATGAGTTTTTCTTTCGCGCCGAAAACCTCATCCAATCCGAATCCTGGGACGCGGTCGCTGGAAAAGCCGCGCTCGTCGTTCCAGGCCAGGCGAGCTTCAGCAACCACCGTCCCGCCATTTTCGATATAGCGCGCCACACCCTCGCCGACGTTCTTCGAAAGCATCACGGGAAAAGGCAGGAAAACGACTTTGTACTGGCCGAGCCGGTTCTGAAGGATGTCCTCGGGATGAATGAAATCAACGGGGATCTGCTCCTCGAAGAACGCGCGATGCAATCCCATCAGCGAGTCGCGCCCGGCGTTGCCGAGCTTGGAGAGAGATGGCTGCGAGCCACCCACCATCGAGGAGAGGCGGTTGAAGAGGACCGCCGCCTCAGCCGGAGCGGGCGTGCACTGGCGGATCTCAGCGGCGTTGCGCGCGATGGTCTGCGCCACGCGGCCGGCGGCGCGCGCCCGGTCGGTCAGCGTTCCGTCGAGATTGATGAGCCCGTAGCCGTTCGATTCGTAGCCGGAACTCATCGGATACCACGCGTAAACCGAAATCTGACGCGCGCCGTGAGAGATTACTTTCCACAGCCAGAATTCCAGGTCGTGCGGGACCACCGCGTCGGCGATGCGCATTCCCGTGACGCCTTGGCCGGCTTGAAGTTCGCCGACCCAAAACCCTTTGCCGTAAGTGTGCCCCGCCGAGCGCGTGAAGTCGAGCGCCGCAGCGATCATCGGATAAGGCCAGGGCCGCACCGATGCGGCGTGCTTGGGATAGAGCGACGTGCCATAGTAATCAGCCGTCGCGGCCATCTTCCAGTCGTCGGGCTCGCCGTAGCCGTCGGTGGGTGAAGTGAACAGCCCCGGGACCGCAGCGTGGCTGGTGATGGCATGAGTCGAGTCCGCGCTGCGGATGGAATCGACGCGCGTTTTCAAATCGCCCGCCAGCTTGTCGTCAATGAACGCCCGCCAGTCGAGATAATCCGTGTAAGAGAGAATCGTCGAGCCGCGCGGCGGCTCCACCTGCTCCCAGCGCTCGAAGCCGCGATACCAGGCGGCGTTCAAAGCGTCGAGCGCGCCGTATTTCGCCTTCAGCCATTCGCGGAAGCGCGCCTGAGAATTCGGACAGAAGCAGAACTCGGGATTCGAAAGATACGGAAACTCCGCCCAGTTGATGACGTGCGGCTCGCTCCAGACGTCCCAGCCGTAAAGCGCCGGCGAGCGGTTGGCGCGCTCGGAAAGCGCGTGCAGGAATTTGACGATCTCGGCGCGCACGCCGGGATGGTCGATGCAGAAACCCGGCGACGCCTGCGATTTGATCACCGCGCCCGAGCGGTCCACGAATTGCGCGTCAGGATATCGCTCGCCAACCCAGTCCGGCGCGGAGTCGAGATAGAGTTGCACGACCACACGCAAGCCCCGCGCCTCGGCCAGCTTCAGCAGCAGCTCGAGATTTTCGAATCGGTACTCTTCCGGCTTGGGCTCGGCGGTCGCCCAGTCCACCCAGCACTTGACGGTATTGAAGCCGACGCTCTTGATCTGATCGAGGTCGCGGCCCCAACGCTCGGCGCTCGTTGGGTCCACTCGTTCGAGCATCGGCGCGCGCGCCTTCCCGCCGCCGTACCAGACCGCCACCGGAAAGAAATCCGGCGATTCGGCCGGCGCTGTTGCTTTGATTGTGCTCAATGCGACGTTCACCAGGCATGTTGACGCCAAGGCGGCCAGAAGCAAAAGGCCAAAGAGATGAAGTCTGCGCATGTGGGGACTCTCCGTGGGTGGGAACGCAGTGGCGACGCGATGCGTCGGCTGGGGCGAGGCATCCCCTCGCCCCGAAAGCAGATAAGTCGCCGGTCACAGATCGGCGCTACAACACAATCAAACTCAATCAGGCAACGCCCTTTGCAGCGCCTCGAGTTCCGGCTCGCCCGGGCCGAGGGGCAGCTTGATCCTGCCGCGTTGGACAGCCGAGCGGCAGAGTGCCATCATGATCTCAAATCCTTTGTACGATTGCTCCCCATTGCAGGGGTGGACCTTCGCCGGATCGTCGAGCCAGTCGGCGATTTCCTGGATGTAAGGCGGCATATCGTGTGCGTAGTCCATGTTTCCCGTGCCGGAGATCACTCCGCCGGAGTCGCGTGTGACGGCGCGCCATCCGCCGCCGGTCAAGACTTCCGCAAAGCCCTCGGTACCCTGCGCGCCGATGCGGCACTTGCGCCACCAGGCTTCGACCTCGGGAACGTCGGGCGCGCCGTCACCGCTCTCGACGATGCCGCGCACGCCGTTCGCGAATTGGATGACGCCGGCAATGTAGTCGGGCGAAGGATGATTGTCCGAGAACTTCCCTTTGCCCGACGCCTGGCCCATCACCCATTCCGCTTCGGCGTAGTCGTTGAACCAGCGCGCGTATTCGATGAGGTGCGTAATCATGTGCAGCATCCAGCCCGTCGCCGTGCCGTAAACCGTGTGCACGCGCCCGATGGCGCCGCTCGAAATAATCTCCTTCACCTTCTTGTAGTGCTCGCCGTAGCGGTGCTGATGGCTCACCACGCTCTTCACACCTGCGTCGCGCAGGAGCTTCATGATCTCGAGCGCCTCGTTCGTGGAGGTGGCGACGGGCTTCTCGTAAGCGATAAGCTGCGCGCCGTCTTCGACGCCCAGGCGGATCATGGGCAAGCGCAGGTTGGGCAATGTGCAGAAGCAGAAGACTTCCGGCCGGAGTTTCTTGACCAGGGACACGGCGTCCAGGCTGGTTTCGGGGTTGCCGAACTGCTTGGCCGCGGCCTCCACGCGGGAGGCGTCGATGTCGCAGAGGCCGACGAGCTGGAACCGCGGATTCTTAAAGAACTCCTGGGCGTGATGCACGCCGCGTTTGCCGCAGCCGACGACAACCACGGAGTATTGCTTTTCGGGATTCATAGGCCTCAATTCCTGGATCGAATGTTTGGCTGCAATCTGCAGCTATTTGACTATTCCGGATACTTGCACAGCGAGGAGCAGGTTGTGACCCTGGAAGGGTCACAGGTGAATAGCCAGGGGCTCAGCCCCTGGAAACCGCCGTGGAACTGTTGATTCATCAACCCCGAAGGGGTTGAACGACAGAGCCACTGGTTCAACGCCTCCGGCGTTGTCCACCTCAAGCCGCCGCGTGCCGTGGGCTTCGCCCACGGCTATTCGTGTTGTTCCCCTTCGGGGAACGGCAGGCTCGCCGTCCGCTTGGGCATGGGTGTCCCGCTCAGTTCGCGCCGGCTCCGCTGACCTTCCCGGCGTGGGCCTTGTCCCACGCCTTGATGGCTTCGACCGTGTACTTCACCTCTTCGCTGGTCAGCTCGGGGTACATGGGCAGCGAGAGCACGCGCGCCGCGGAGAGCTCCGTGTGCCGGAGCGAGCCGGAGATGCGAGCCCCGTGGCCCCACGGGTATCCCTCTTGCTGGTGAATGGCGATGGGATAGTGGGTGAGCGCGGTGATGCCCTGCGCCAGGAGATGCGCCTGCAACGCGTCGCGGGCGTCGGTCTCCACAACGTAGAGGTGGTAGATGTGCCGGTAGCCCGGGAGCGCCGTGGGCAGGGTCGGCGACGTGCCGGCCAGGCCCGCGTCGAATTCCTTGGCGCGCGCCCGCCGCGCGTCGTTCATCTCGTCGAGGTGCGCCAGTTTCACGCTCAGCACCGCGGCGTGGATTTCGTCCAGCCGGCTGTTGTAGCCGATGCTGTGGTGTGAGCGCTTCAGCGAGCCGTGATTGCGCAGCTTGCGGATGTGATTGGCGAGGCTGGCATCGTTGGTCACCACCGCGCCGCCGTCGCCGAAGCAGCCGAGGTTTTTCTGAATAATGAAGCTGGTGCAGACGGCGTCGCTCAGCTCGCCGACGGCGAAATCGTCGCCTCGGGCGCCCAGCGCCTGAGCGTTGTCTTCGACAATCTTCAGATTGTGCTGGCGTGCGATGCGGGCAATTTCCCGCATCTCCGCCGCCTGGCCGTAGAGATGCACGGGCACAATCGCTTTGGTATTGGGCGTGATCGCCGCCTCGAGGAGCGCGGGGTCCATGTTGCAGGTCTTGGGATTGATGTCCACAAAGACGGGCGTAGCGCCCACCAGCCAGATGGCTTCGGCCGTGGCAAAAAACGTGTTCGAGGTGGTGATGATTTCGTCGCCCGGCCCGAGGCCCATGGCGATGAACACCAGCCACAGAGCGTCCGTGCCCGAGTTGAGGCCCACCGCCTCATTCTGCCCGCAGAAAGCGGCGAGCTCTTCTTCAAACTTTTTCACCTTGGGGCCGAGCACGTAGGTGCCGCTCTCCAGGACTTCGTGAATCGCCTGGTCGATCTCCGCCTTCAGGTTGTGATACTGCCGAACGTGGCCATAAAAGCCCACTTTCATTTCCGCCATATAAAAGCCTCCAAAAACAAAGTTTGCTGAACCAGCCAATTTAATCGGTAATCTCGCGGCGGGCAAGGAGTTTTCTGTTGGTGGAGATGGCCCTTTTGTCCTTTGTCCTTCGTCGTTCGTCCTTCGTACTTAGTCCTTTGTCCGCGGCCAGCGACAAACCACGTTTCCTCGCGGGCCTCAGCAATTTCACCATTTAGAATTCACTATTCACCATTCTGATTCCTGACTCCTGACTTCTGACTCCTGTCTCCTAAATTGTTCTCGTCACAATCTGCAGCGAGCGCGGCTTATCGGGATCGATGCCTTTCACTTCCGCCAGCAGGGCGGAAAAAATCTGCCCCGGGACGATGTAGGGGATGGGCGTGTAAACTTCCGGAATCTTTCCGGGGACGAGAATCGTCCGCGTCGAGGCGGGCAGGCGCGTACCAGCCGAAGAAATCAGCAGCGTCTCGGCGCGCAGCTTGCGCAGGCGCTCGGCGAGTTTGCGAAGGTCACGGAAGACTTTTCCCGGAGGCATCAGAATGATCACCGGAAAATCACGCTCGACCAGCGCGATGGGCCCGTGCTCAAAGTCGGCGGAAGAAAAACGCTCCGCCACGACGTAGCAGGTCTCCATCAGCTTCAGTGCCAGTTCGTAAGCGTTGGCGTAGTTCAGGCCACGGGCAACCACCGCACACTGGCGCATGTAGCGGTAGCGCTCCACGAGTTGGCGGATTTCGGGCTCGAGCTTGAGCGTCTCCTCGACGCGGTCGGGAATCTCGCTCACACTCTCCATTGAAATCTGAGGCCCCAGGCCGCCAGCCAGCAGGTAGAACATCAGAAGCTGGCCAGTATAAGTTTTGGTGGCGGCGACGGAGCGCTGCCGGCCGGCACGCACCAGGAAGACTTCGTCCACCAACCCCGCCATCGTGGAGCGCGCTTCGTTGGTGATCCCGATGGTGAAGGCGCCCTGGCGGCGCGCCGCCTTCAAAACGAGGTTGATGTCCGCGCCTTCGCCGGACTGCGAAATTCCGACCACAACCGCCTGGCGAAGATACAGGCGCGTGTGATAGAGCGTATGCACGCTGGGCGCGCACATCGAGACAGGAAGGCCGGTGGTCAGCTCGAGCAGGTAGCGGCCGAACACCGCAGCGTTGTCGGAAGTCCCGCGCGCCACCAGCACGATCAGGCGGAAACCCTGCCGGCGCGCGTATTGCTTCACCGACTCGGCGTGCTCGCGCTCCGCCTGGAAGGTCCGCCGCAGGGCGCGCGGCTGGTCGAAAATTTCTTCCATCATCAATGACATGGGAACACTCCTCCTTGAAACCGGCCTCGCCATCATAAACAGGCGCGGCTCGCGCCGCAACTTGTGCCTCCCCGGCGAGGCAGCCGGCAGAGGAAAAGTCCGGCGATATTTCGCTTGACAAATCCCCCAAGTTGTGCTAGCATTATAGGCTATAATTTGTCCCGGCCTCCCCGGCGGGGCCC
>CAZTHM010000066.1:0-12519 GCA_964613505.1 uncultured Acidobacteriota bacterium
AGGCGGACGGGGTCCTGCTTCCCCCCACGAACTTCGTCCTCGTGGACCGGCGAGACCGCCTCTGGATCACGGTGTCCACCACGAGGCGGCCGCGCCATCTCGACTACCGGCTCGACTGCGCCACCGGGTTCGTCGTCCTGGTCGACGACCGCGGCGCCCGCATCGTGGCGGACGGCATCGGATACACGAACGAGTGCGCGATGGATGCGCGCGGCGGTGATGGGTTTGAATGAGTAGCAAATCGATACTTCCTATCGCGAAGGCGGCTGGACGCTGCGGCAAGTCGTCCACCACCTCGCCGACAGCCACCTGAACGCTTACGTGCGCTTCAAGCTGGCGATGACCGAGAAGGAGCCGACCATCAAGCCTTACGATCAGGAGCGCTGGGCGGAGACGGCGGATGCTCTCACCCTGCCGCCCTCGGTTTCGCTGGCGCTGCTTGAATCGCTCCACACGCGCTGGGTGGCGCTGCTCCGATCCCTGTCGAAGCAGGATTTCCTCCGCATCCTTCACCACCCCGAGCTCGGCACCGTGAGCCTGGAAAGATATCTCGGCCTCTACGCCTGGCACGGCCGCCATCACACCGCGCACATCACCGAACTCCGGCAGCGGTTGGGATGGAAATAATTGAGCCATTGATTCATCGGGTCATTGAATCATTGAAGAACCAAACGAGCTTTCTCGATTCTCTCGCCTGACAGGATCAATGAATCAATGGAAAAATGAATCAATGAATCAATCTGTTGGAATCCTGGCTGTCCAGGGCGACTTTGAGCTGCACGCCAAGATGCTCGAACGCATTGGCGCCCCCTGGAAGCTGGTGAAGCACGCCTCGGACTTGGACGACATCGCCGGGCTCATCATGCCGGGCGGCGAGAGCACCACGATGCTCAAGTTCTTCGCCAATGAGCAGATTGGCCCCGCGATTCTGGAATTCGCCCAGCAAGGCAAGCCGGTATTCGGCACTTGCGCGGGCGCGATTCTGCTGGCGAAAGACGTTCTGAATCCGCCGCAGGCCCACTTGGGGCTGATCGACATCAGCATCGAGCGCAACGCCTACGGGCGCCAGATCGACAGCAGCGTGCGGCGCGGCGATTGTCCCGAACTGGCCGCGCAACCCATCGAGATGGTCTTCATCCGCGCGCCCATCATTCGCCGCGTGGGCGACGGCGTGCGCGTCTTAGGCCGCTGCGACGGATTGCCGGTGCTGGTCGAGCAGGGAAACATCCTCGCCGCGACTTTCCATCCCGAACTCACCGAAGACGAGACGATTCACCGCTACTTCCTGAAAAAAGTAAGCCATTGAAGCGCCGGGCCCGATGCGACCCGAACACCGCAATGGCTCATGACCGTCTTCCGTCAAAACTTCAAAACTGCTTTTCCGCTGTCACCAGAAGCACCTCGTTGATTCCGATGACAACCGCCTTCGAGGGCGAGATGACGTAGATGTGGAATTGCGACGGGTCGGTACCGTTCACGGTGTAGTTCCCCCGACCGTTGGCGGTGACGGAGTAGGTGGCGTTGAACGCCTGATCGGGTATCGGCCCAGCGATCGCATCATTGAGATCGACGGTCCCGGCCACGGCGCCGGCGCCCGTGGCGTTGAACTGGCCTACGATCTCGCTGTCGGAACCCTCGCCCGAAAAGCCGTAATCTCCCACCAGGGAAGCGACAGAGAATGGTCCGCCCAGTTGGGCGTCGAGTTCTCCGGAGGCGACGGCAAAGGCGCCCTGCTGCACGAAGAGGGCCCGCGTCGGGGAGACCATGTAGAAGCTGAAGTCGGAAGTGCCACGCGTGGAGGTGAAGGAAGCTGTACCACGACCATTGGCAGCGACCGCGTATGTTCCAGTGAAGGCGAGGTTTTCAGTTGTGACGCCATCGTCATTTTCGTCGGAGACGCCAGAGCTCGTGGCCCCTGACCCATTCGCCGTAAACCGGCCCACGTTGTAGTAGAAGCCGGTAGTACTGAACCCGGCGGCAGAGAAAACGTAATCGCCGGAGAGGTTGGCATTTGAAAACGACCCGAGGGTCTGCGCTTCAGCCGTCCCCAGGAACGCAGGAACGAAATCGAGGGAAACGAAGTTGGCCCTGCTTGCGGAAATCATGTAGACCGCGAAGGTGACGGTCCCCATCGCCGTGCCCGTATCCAGGCTAACCGTGCCCCGGCCGTTGGCGGTGATGGCGTAGGTTCCGGTAAACGGGGCCGACCTTGTGTCGAAACCCGTATCGTTAATGTCCATGACCCCGTCGGTGAGATTGCCGACGCCGTCCGCGGTCATCCGACCGGCAAACACGTCGGGTCCATTCACACTCACACCTTCAAAACGCAGCGCGTAATCCCCCGAGAACGCCGCATCATTGAACGCGGCGGGGTTTTGTTTTTCGATAAACCCTTGCCCGCCCGCGAAGGTATCGAACTCGATCACGTGCAGGCGGTCAGGCGAGATGAGCACGGCTCGAAGCGTGTAGGTGAAGGTGTCCGAATCGACCAACAGGAATTCGGCCCGCCCGTCCGCGTTAACTGTGTAAGTGCCGCTCAGGCCCAAGTTGGGGAAAACGCCACTAAAAGTGTTGAGGTCGAGGACGCCGTCGGTTATCAAGCCATTCCCATCGGCCATGAAGCTGCCGGCGGCATAGAACAAATCTGGATCAAAGCCCGTATAGCTAAAGGCATACTGGCCGCTGAGCATGGCGGCGGAGTGGGTAATCGAGACCCCCGCCGTGTCCGACCTCGAGGGATCCGCCTGAGCAACGGCTGCAACGGTTACCGTGCCTCCCGCCGGAATTGCCATCGGCGCCGTATAGAGGCCCGCGACCGAGATTGTCCCGACGCTGGAGTTGCCGCCCGCCACTCCATTGACTTGCCAGGTCACGGCCGTGTTGGCGGCACCCTCGACGAGGGCGGTGAATTGTTGCGTTCCCACTGCCGGAACGGTCGCCGTAGCGGGCGTTACGGTGATTCGGAGCTTCACGCTGACTGTAGCGCTGGCCGTCTTGCTGGTGTCGGCCTGGGCGATGGCTCTGACCGTGACGTCCGCCGGGCTGGGAACTGTCGCGGGGGCTGTGTAAAGCCCGGTGGCGCTGATGGTGCCGACGGTGGCGTTCCCTCCGTCCACGGTGTTCACCTGCCAGGTCACTGCCGTGTTGGTGGCGTTGCGGACGGTGGCGGTGAACTGCGCCGTGGCTCCGATTTCGAGGCTCGCGGTGGTCGGCGAGACGCTCACCTGCACCGGGACGAGGGTTACACTTGCGGAGGCGGACTTAGTTGCATCCGCCTGCGAGACTGCCTTGACGGTGACGGTGGTGGAACTGGGGATGCTGGCGGGTGCCGTGTACAGGCCCGCGGAACTGATCGTGCCCACCGTGGCATCGCCACCTGCGATGTTGTTCACCTGCCAGGTGACGGCTGTGTTGGTCGTGTTTCGGACGGTTGCGCTGAACTGCACCGTGCCGCCGATTTCGAGGGTCGCGGTGGTCGGCGAAATACTAATCGTCACTGCCGGAGGTGTGGGGGTTCCACCGCCACCACCGCCCCCGCAGGAGACCCAAACGACCACCGCTATCGAGAGTAGGAATAGGGCGAACTTCTTCATAAAATCCTCCTCGTTGAACAGAATTTCGTACCGCTCGATCAGGAGGATCGCGCGGTGGTTAGAGTCCCTAGCGTCGAGTGACACTCGGAACGCCGCGGGCACTGCGGAAAGTCAGGACAGAGCCGGCTTTGCGGACCTCGCGAGCTAGCACGATTTGGGATCCGCGGCTGCTCACGACGCAGCCCACCACTTCCACCGGCTCACCTGCGGCGAGCGACGGGCTCCCTCTTGCTGCCGACCGGCGCGGACCGAGATGAACGTTGAAGGTCTCAGTCGGAGTTCTCAACATTAGGTAGGTTCCGTGGGGTGTGCCGGGGCGTGCGAGGTCGCGGACTTCCACAACTGTGCCCCGGATTGCCACTTCGTTGGACGGATCGTAGCGCAACGCCGCGCCCGTCATCTGCGCCAGGGCGGTTGCCGACAGACACACCAATACAATCAAACTCAGCCATAAACTCTTCATGAATGGAGTCTCCTTCCCGGTCAACTGGTTGCGTTGGCCTTCTCTGCCAGTCATACGTACTCTTATAAATTCGATAAGTCAATGAGACATATTGTCCCCGGCGAAATATTGGCGTGTGTTCATGATGTAGTTAAGACTCCGGCTCAGCTCCCGGAGGCCGCAGCTTTCCTCTCTCCGGTCGGTTCTCGCGAACGGGATAGCCCAACGAACCAATGACTCAAACCCCGTTCTGTGATATCAAGAACGGCTATGCCGGAAGTTTCGGAAAAGCGGCCGATCAGTTTGCTGTTCGTCTGCGTGGGGAATTCCTGCCGCAGCCAGATGGCGGAGGCGCTGGCCAAACATCTGGGCCAAGGCCGAGTCCGCGCCTGGAGCGCCGGGTCACATCCGCTGGGCGAAATCGTCCCCTTGACTTTCGATGTCCTCAAGGAAAAAGGGATCTCCTTGGACGGTCAGTGGTCGAAGGGGCTGAAGGACGTTTCCGTTGCAGAAATGGATATCGTGGTTGGAATGGGTTGCGAAGTGGTTTGTCCGGTCCCGGTGGGTTTCAAGGGCCGCGTGATCGAGTGGAACATTCCCGACCCTTACGGGCGGGAGATCGCATTCTACCGCAGCGTGCGGGATTCGATCGAGCGTCAGGTGGCGGCGCTGCTGGAAGTGCTCGACCGGTCGGCGGAAAATGCGACGGGGGATAGGAAGTAGGAAGACAGCAAGCGGGAAATCAAAAGGCAAAAATCAAAAGGCAAAAATCTGAAATCTGAGATCTGAAATCTAAAATCTGAAAGCCGAAGGCTGAGGGCTGAAGGCTGATAGCTTAAGACTGAAATCGGAGATCTGAACGCTGAATGCTGATAGCTGAAAACTGAATCCTGAATCCTGAATCCTTTTCCCCTTCAAGGGAGGCAATGAAGGCAACAAAACCATCACGCGCGCGTCAAGCCAGCGTTTCAGAAGAAGACTACCTGAAGGCGATTTATGGGATGCAACTGGAACTTCAGGAACCCATCAGCGCGAGGCTTTCCGAGGCGCTGGGCGTGACCCCCCCGGCCGTCACTACGGCGCTGCGACGCCTGGCGCGACGCGGGCATGTGCGGGTAGATCCCAAAGGGGGGCGGATTCGCCTGACTCCCAAAGGGAGAGGCATTGCCCAGAGCTTGGTGCTGCGCCACCGACTGATTGAGAGGCTGCTCACGGACGTCCTGGGAATGGACTGGAAAGTGGTCCACGACGAGGCGGAGAAACTGGAGCACGCCATCTCCCGGGAGTTGGAGCGGCGGTTGCTGGAGCGCTTTGGCCGCGACGCCGCCTGTCCGCACGGCAATCCCTTCTTCGGCGGGCTGGCCAAGCTGCGCCGTCAGGGCGCCAAGCCGATGGACCAGGCCCAGGCCGGGGAGCGTGTGCGGGTGATTCGAGTCAACGAGCGAGTCCCCGATTTTCTGGCTTTCCTCGAGCGGCTGCAATTGCGGCCGGGGGCGGAAGTGCGCGTTCGGGAGAAAACTTTTGACGAAACCATGACCGTTGACGTGGGGCGCCAACGCCATCACCTGGGGAAGAGCACCACGCAGCAAATCTGGGTCAAAAAGATTGGTCATTAACTGGATTGTTCCGGCTGTGGCGGGGCGCCAGTGCGAGAGGCAAGGAGCGCGGGGAGGGTTCCGCCCGCGGGAGCCGTGTCAGGGGAGCAGGCGGGCATAATTCTCTCCGAGAACGCCGGATAGACTTTGACCTGTGGTATGATAGTCACCCATCAAAGGGGCAAGTCTCCTGAATGCGGGAGCGAACGGGAGATTGGGTTCTCCCGGGCGTGTCCCGTAGTTGGGAACGTCGGCATTCCGGAAAATTCACTCGATAGGGAGTAAGGTCCTTGGCGTCCAAGGCGGGTTCCGCCGTGCTCATTCCCATACGGTTGATTCAACGCCTGGTGGGATGGGCGCTGATCGCGGGCATCCTTGCATTTCTCGCCCTCTTTGGCCTACAATTTTCTCACTCCGCCAAAATGGACACGGCAACGGTCATCATCCGTCTGCGGTCCTATGGCGACCCGCTCCTTTACGATTTTGGCGCCTGGGTGGGCGTGGGCTGGCCCGCCGAGCAGGGGTCTTACACCTTCCTTCCCCTCGTCGTCGCGCTCCTCACCTGGGGAGCCAAAGTGGCGTGGGACGCCGCCCTGCAGTGGCTCTCCAACTTCCTGGAGAAGGCGCTCGGGGTGAAAAAGAAAGAGCAAGAAGATGGGACCCTGATCCCGGGCCTGGGCGGAAAGTCGGCGGATTCCAAGCGCTCCCGCGAAGACCTTCTGAAGCGCTACCGCGAGCTCGAGGACGCGCTGAAGTCCTCCAAGCGCAAGCGCTGCGCCTTCCTCTCCGTCGACGTTGTGGGCTCGACGAAAATGAAGCAGGGCGAGACCGAAACGGCGATCGCCGCAACCTTCCAGGCCTATGAAGAATTGCTCAATCGGATCTTCACGGAGCACGGCGCCTGGAAAGTGGCATGGACGCCCGACGGCGTCATGGTTTGCTTCCTCCAGCTTGACCTCGCCGTGGCCGCCGGACAGCAGGTCTTGAAGGGCTTGAAGGATTTCAACGCCGCCGACAACAAGCTGCGAACCTCCTTCCGCGTCCGAAGCGGCCTGAACGAAGGCGAAGTGGCGATCTATGAGGACAGCAAGCTGGAGAAAGTCGCCGACCACGCGATCGACCTGGCGGGCCACATGCAGAAGCAGGGCGCCCCGAATACGCTCTGGCTGGGCGCGGAGTTGTACCACGTCCTTTCCGACAAATCCGGTTTCCGCGCGACGGGCGAGGTGGTGGACGGGCTGGAAGCCTACGAATGGTCCTGCGATCCCGCCCGCGCCCGCGCTGCCACAGAAGGGACCGGGTCCGGGCAACGCAAGGCTCCCGCGGTGGGCGCGGTGGGCGCGGTGGCGCGCCTGGGCGCTCCCCCCAGCGTCGAGGGGATGCGCATCGGCCGCTATGAAATCGTCAACGAACTGGGCCGCGGTGCAATGGGCGCGGTCTACAAGGCGCGCGACCCGCAGATTGGCCGCACCGTCGCCATCAAGATCATCCTCGCCACCAACCAGACGCCCGAGGAACTCGAGGAATACAAGATGCGCTTCTACCGCGAGGCGCAAACCGCCGGCCAGATGTCCCACCAGGGCATCGTCACCATCTACGACGTTGCCGAGGACGAATTCGGCCAGCCCTACCTGGTGATGGAGTTCATCGAGGGAACCACGCTCGACAAGGTGCTGGCGGTCAGCGGGCCGGGGCGGGCCGTCACTCCCCGGCCGATCAAGGAATCGCTCGACATTGCCATCCAGGTGGCCGACGCGCTCGACTACGCGCACCACCGCAATGTGATCCACCGTGACATCAAGCCGGCCAATATCCTGGTCACGCCGGATGGCAAAGCCAAAATCGCCGACTTCGGCATCGCGAAGATGGCGGGCACGACGATGACCCACACCGGGCTGCTGGTGGGCACGCCGGCCTTCATGTCGCCGGAGCAGATTACCGGCGGGCAGGTGGATTCGCGAAGCGACATCTTCTCCTTCGGGATCGTCCTCTACTGGATGTGCACCGGCACCAAGCCCTTTGCCGGCCAGGCCATCACGGAAGTGGCCTACAAGGTGGTGCATGCCCAGCCGACTCCTGTCAGCCAGCTGAATGCCCATCTCCCCCATGGCATGGACGCCGTACTTCTGCGCTGCCTGGCCAAGAAGGCGGATGAACGATACCAGACGGCATACGACCTGGCCCGTGACCTTGAAAACCTGAAAGCTGTGATGATCGTCGGCTCGGCGCCCCAGGCCACCACCCCCAGGACCGCTGGCTAATTCTCAGGAGGACTTCATGCGCGAACATCCCGACCATCATGACGCCGAACTCTTACTGAATCTCTACGACCTCCGCCGCGAAGAAAAGCTGCGCCAGGCGCGCGAGTGGTTCGTCAAGGAATTTCACGCCAAAACATTCGAAGAGGTTGGCCAGCGTTGGCCCATGGGCTCGCAGGAAAACGCATTTTTCCGCATGGTCGTGAGCTACTGGGAAATGGCCGCTTCCATCGTCAACCACGGGCTCATCAAAGAAGAGTTCTTCTTCGAAAATACCGCGGAGTTTTTCCTGGTGTGGGAAAGAATCAAGCCCATGGTACCCGCCGCCCGCGGGGTTTACAAAAACCCTGTCCAGTGGAGCAACCTCGAGACTCTCGCCGGCAAATTCGAGAAGTGGATGATGACCCGCGCGCCGGAAGCGGTGGAGGCCTTTCGCAAGCGCGTCGTTGGGGCTGCCCCTTCGAAAACCTAGACCCTTCCTGAAACCTTTGCGGCGGCGTCCGGCGCGGTTGACTTCGCGCGGCGCGGGGCGCACAATGAACTCAGGCAAGTTCGATGGGCGCAACGATAGTTGAACCGAAATTGCACGAAGCCCGCTGGTGGGAACCGCAACCCAGTGGCAAGCTCCACTGCTACCTCTGCCCGCGCCACTGCCAGATTGGCGAAGGCCAGACCGGGTTCTGCTTCATCCGCAAAAACATCGGCGGCAAGCTCTACAACCTTGGCTACGCCCAGCCCGCCGCCGTGCAAGTCGATCCCATCGAAAAGAAGCCGCTCAACCATTTCCTTCCCGGCACGAAGATTTTTTCCATGGGGACCGCCGGTTGCAACATGGGCTGCTTCTTCTGCCAGAACTGGGACATCTCGAAATCGAAATCCGACCAGGTGAATTCCTTCCATCTTGAGCCGGAGGCCGTGGTCTTGGCGGCCATCGAATACGGCTGCCCGAGCCTTGCCTTCACTTACAACGAGCCGACCATCTGGGGCGAGTACGTCGTGGACATCGCGAAGGTCGCGCACCAGATGGGCCTCAAGACCGTCATGGTCACAAACGGCTACATCACCCGCGAGGCAATTCACGATGTTTATGACCACATCGACGCGGCGAACGTCGACTTGAAGGCGTTCACCGAGAATTTCTATGCAAAGATAACTCTCACCCACATTCAGCCGGTGCTCGACACGCTGAAAATCCTGCGGCGTGAAACCAACGTTTGGTTCGAGCTGACCAACCTCATCATCCCCACTCTGAACGACGCGGCGGAAGAGGTCAAAGAACTCAGCGGTTGGGTTCTCGAGAATCTCGGCGACGACGTCCCTCTGCACTTCACCGCGTTTCATCCCGACTTCAAGCTGCGCGATAAGCCGCGCACTCCGCCCGAGACGCTGCACCGCGCGCGCCGCATCGCTCTGGAGATGGGCTTGAAGTATGTCTATGAGGGGAATATCTTTTCTGAGGCCGCCAACACGATCTGCCCGGGGTGCAAGCGCGTCGTGGCGCGGCGCTCTTGGCACGACGTGACCAGCCTCGAAATCAACGAAGACGGCGCCTGCCGGCATTGCGGCTACAAAATCCCCGGCTGCTTCGAGCGGCCCGCGCCGCCTTCCCGCAGCGCCATCCACACCCTCCGCAAAAACGTCGAAACCCTCCAAGGCGCCGACCGCGTGGTGTGACCCCGCGCCTCCAATAGTCGAGTATCACTCTGCGCGAGAATTCCTAGCGAAGTGAATAGAAAAAATATCCCGGCCCCACGCGCATGTTGTGGATGAGCGAGGCGGGGGTGAGGGCGGCAATCAGGAATCCGCCCGCCGCCTGAGCCAGCGCCAGGGGCCAGATGTTGCGATGGCGCGCGAAGACCGCCGACAGGACGAATCCGCCCACGGTCGTCGCGACCGTGAGGATGGGATTGGGTATGTGCGCCGCGCCGAACAACAGCGCGACGACGAGCGAACTCACGTGACGGTTGGGAATCAAACTCATCAGGCGGTAGTGAAAATACGATTGCGCAACATATTGCTGGAAGCCGCACCAGAGGAAATAGCCTGCGAAGGACGCGAGCGTCCGCTGGCCGGGTGTAATGAAGGCAAGCTTCCCGCTGGCGAACCCAAAGATGATGGCGGGAATGAAGAAAAGCAAGGCCAACGGCAGAATCGCGTTGGCACTGGTGCGCAGCTCGACGAAAGTCAGCCCCAGTCCGCGCAGTGTGTCGCGGTGTGCCACGTGGCTCGCGAGCACAACGGCGAGTAGCGCCATCCAGGCGCGCGGATAGGTGAACTGCCAGCGCCAGATGTAGAGTAGAATTCCCGCATACACCAGCAAGACCTCGAGCGCCGTGGCCCACTGCGTTGCGGGCTTCGCCGCGCTGAGAGGAACAACTTCCGGTTGCGAGGTAGCTGTGCTCATGAATTCGCGCACCATGATTGTACGGCAAGGAATCGGGCGGTTGAAGTTGAAACGGCTCGCGACGCTCGGCGCGGGCCTTCTGATTCTGGCCGCATTGCTGATGACTTCGGCATGGCGCGTCAGCGCCCAAAATCTCGCCGCAAAATCGTCCCCGTCAGCGCGCCATGTTTTGGTGATTTCGGTGGACGGCCTGGGCGCGAGTTGGTACATGGACCCGCCCGCCAACATCCGCATTCCCAATTTGCAGCGTCTGAAGTCCGAGGGGAGTTACGCCGAGGGAGTCGAAGGCGTCTACCCGTCGGTGACTTATCCATCGCACACGACGCTCGTAACCGGCAGAGTGCCCCGCGAGCACGGCGTCTACTCGAATCTCTCCTCGCGCGTGGCGGGGAAAAACCCTCGCGACTGGTTCTGGAATGCCTCAGCGATCAAAGTCCCGACCCTCTGGGACGAAGGCCAGCAGCATGGCCTGACGAGTGGGGCGGTTTTCTGGCCGGTGACGGTAGGCGCGCGCATCACGTGGAACATTCCGGAAGTCTGGGACCCGGCAAAGGGTATGACCGGAGATCCTCTCTACATCGCGAAATTCGCGACTCCGGGACTGCTCTTCGAAGCGGGGCTCGAGCTCGGTCCGCCCAAGGCCGGTGAGGACGATGATGTGACGCGCACTCGCCTGGCGGCCTTTGTGTTGAAGAAGAAAAAGCCGAATCTACTCCTGCTGCACCTGGCGGCCCTGGATGAGGCCGAGCACCGGCACGGGCCGCGCAGCGCCGAGGCCATCGCAACGCTTGAGAGTTCCGACGCGCGCATCGGCGAACTCCTGGCCGCGGTCAAGGAAGCAGGTCTGGGAGATTCGACGGATGTCTTCATTGTCTCCGACCATGGGTTCCTGCCGGTGGAGCGCGAGATCAATCCCAACGTCCTGCTGGCGAAGGCGGGACTGCTTCAAGTTGACGCGAACGGGAAGATCACGGGCGGAAAAATCGCCACGCTCGCCACGGGCGGCGCGTTCTTCATCTACTGGCCGGATTCTCAGAATCTCCAGCGGGAAGTCGAGGCCGCGCTCAAGCCGCTGCGCGACGAAGGCGTACTGTGGGCCGTGCTCGGCCGGACCGCGCTGGCGGAGTTGGGCGCCGAGCCGGCGATTCAGATCGCACTCGAGGCGCCGTCCGGCGTGGGATTCGATGATGGCGCCAAAGGCGAGGTCGTCGCGAAACGTCATACCCTCGGCGGCACGCACGGCTACCTGCCGTTTCGCGCGGGACTGGAATCAGCATTCATTGCTCGGGGGCCGGGCATCAAGAAGGGCGTGAACCTTCACCGCATTCGAATGACTGCGATCGCACCGACGATTCTGCGATCCATGGGGATCAGCGATCCGCAATTCGGCGCGCAGCCACCGCTGAGCGATATCTTCAGGTAGGAAGATGTCGAAGTGGCACGCTGCACGATTGCAGACAAAAAGCGGAAAGGCTGCTAGCGCGAGCCGCCGTAGTAAGACCACTCGCCCGCCCAGGCGGCGACGCGAAACCAGAAACGTCCAAACATGACGAGCTGCTGGCCGAGGAACAGCAGCGCGACCACCAAAGGTTCGCGGTACTGCGCCCACGCGCCCTCGGCCGGTGTGTTGATGAGCGTCCAGGGCACGACCAGCCAGTAGAGGCCGAGCAGCGCCACACTCGCCAGTGTCGGGAGCGCGTAAACGGTCAGCGCGTTGCGCAGCCGGCCGACTGAGAATCCCAGCGACACCAGAAGCGCCTGCGCCGCGCTCGCGCCATCTTCCATCACCAGTTTGACGCGCGCGTAGTCCACGACCAGATTCACAAACGCCAAGCCGGCGATGCAAAGCAATCCCGCCGCGAGCCGCAACAGAAAAACCACCTGGTCGTCCTGCCAATCGGAGGTGTGGGCCGCGATGAGTCCGCGCAGCCCGCGATTCGTTACCAGGAGTACCAGCCAGTAACCAATCAGCCCGAGAATCATCAGGCGTATCAGGCGTCCCCCGTAGCGGCCCACGTCGTGGAAGAACGCGCCGAGGGAGAATGGCAGATCAGGATTGCGGAAGCGGCCGAGCACCCCTCCCGCGAGCACGGTGTTGACGGGAATCGAAATCAATCCCACCAGCGCGATTACGGCGGCGGGGGCATCATCCTTGACCGGACGGGCCAGTCCTGGAAGCTGGCGCAACACGAAGGAAATCCCAAGGAATGCAAATAAGCCCATAACT
>CAZTHM010000067.1:0-4365 GCA_964613505.1 uncultured Acidobacteriota bacterium
GCTCAGCCCTAGTACAGCGTTTCAGTATTCACGGGCAGACCGAGCAGCTTCAGGTAAGTGAAGAGTTGCATCTTGTGATTGGTGAAGTGTTCGCGGAAGAGGACGGCAATAACTTCCAACTTCCCCTTCCAACCCCAGGGCGCTGAAACGTGTTTCTGGGCGAAAGCTTCCTGGCTGATGCTGTCGAGCACCTCGCGCAGTCCAGTCTTGTCCTTTTCAAGCCTCTCCACGGCCTGTTCGACGCTGCACGAGGGCAAGTTTTCCAGCTTCATGCCTGCTTCCATCTGTTCCGGAGTGAACGGCCATTGGTTGGTAATCAAACAGCGCAGGCCGTCGCCCATCGGTTCAGTCAGGTGATGGATGAGTTGGCCCAGGCTCATGAACGTCGGGCCGGGCCGCCAGTCGAGCTTGTCGGGCGGAACCATTCGGATCAACGTCGCCGCCGGGCGGTAAGCTTCCATCACACAATCGTAGTAATCGTTTTTGGTCATGTGTACACCTCTGCGATTCTTGTAGTGAGGACCGGGCAGACGCCAGTATAGCAGCGATCCACCACTGCGCGCCTTCGAACCGCGCCGCCCTTGTCCGCGCAGCCGCCATGGTTTGTATCATCCCCGGCCCTCTCCCTCTGGGAGAGGGTGTCCCGATTCGATCGGGACGGGTGAGGGGCCTTACGGCGCCGGCTGGATGAGGGCGTTTTCGAGGAAGGGATCGTCGAAATCGGTGCGCTCGCCGGCCTTCTTGCCGAACACCGGAAGCAGGCGCGCGCTGAGCGGCTTGTGCCACTTGACGGCCAGCGAGGCCATGTCGCCCAAGATGCGCTCGAGCTGCTCCGGGGAAATATCGCCGGGCAGGGGCACGGTGTCGAGGCCGGTGCCGCACACGGCGGAGTAGGCGAGCAGCGAATCGATATTGTATTTGCCTTCGCTCCAGCGCTGAGCGAGGCGCGTGTCCTCGAGGATGGGGACCATCAGGCCGTTGTAGCCGATGCGTTTGCCGGGGAGCGCGCGGAGCGCCTGGGTGATGATCGCCGCAGCAGTCATCGTCCCGCTCGAGCCGAACGGCGCGCCGGTGAACTTCTCGATGGCGGCGCCGATCGAGACATTCTTGAGCGGCGCGGGCGTGGAGTCGAGTCCCATGTAGGTCCAACCGGTTTGCTCCTCCACCCGGAGCGCGATGGCTTCGAGCGCGCGGGCGTGCTCGCTCAGAACCTGGGTTAGCCGCTCGGTGGCGGCGTCGGCATCACCGCCCGTCTCCGCGAAAACCTGCTCGACCACGTTCGCACCCTCGGTGGCCACGGCGAAGCGGCGCCCCGCGCCGGTGTGATAGGCCCCGGGATAAAAAGGCGTGTAGGGCCCAACCATCGCGGTGGCGGCAAAATTGAAATTGCCCTGGCTGCGCGGGCTGTGCTCGGCCACGTATTTCAGCATTCGGGCGGTGGCGCGGATGCTTTTCCAGTGAATGCCGTCATCCGCGGCGACGATGACGCTCGCCAGCAACTTTCTTGTGGTGGAGAGAATCTCGCCCAGCAATTCCACCGGCGCCGAGTCGTCCGTGTCTTGCAGCATCGCCGGGCCGAGGTTGGGCTCGAACTGTTCCTTCTGCGCAAGCTCGTCGTAAGCGCGGAAAAACGCCAGCGCCTCCTCCCTGCTGATGCCGCGGATGTATTCCGGAAACGGTTGAGTCACGATGCGGATGGACTGGACTTCGAAGCCGCCCTTTTCAAAAGCCACGCGCGCCACGCGCAGCACCTTGAGCGTGTCGCCGATTTGAGCCTGGTGATGGGCGCGATCAATCGTCACAAACGCCGTGATGGCCCGCACCTTGGGACGTTGTGGCGGGTCCGCGGCGCACAAAGCAGGAAGAGAAACCGCCAGTAGAAGGAGCAGAATGCCATATACGCGGCCGCTGTGTATCGGCGCGAGTGCAACACCATGACGAGGTGACATGCGGAATCCTCCTGCGGTCCGGCGATGGCGGACAATGAGTTGGATATTACCCTGGCGCGACTCCACGGTAGCGGCCCGCGCGACGGAATGCAAGTCGCCTCCCCCAGGCCATCTTGAAATCTCGCTCCGGACAGGCAACAATACAAAAACACAGGGCGAATGTGCCGGATTCATAAGTTCGAGAGGAGACGTGCCGATGGAAAAAGCCACTTTTGGTGCCGGTTGTTTCTGGGGCGTGGAAGCCACGTTTCGCCAGATTCCGGGCGTGACTGCAAGCACCGTGGGTTACATGGGCGGAACGCTCAAGGACCCCACCTACAAGGACGTCTGCACCGACCGCACGGGCCATGCGGAAGTGGTCCAGGTGGAATACGATCCCGCCAAAGTTTCCTACGATGAACTCCTGCGCGTCTTCTGGGCGAACCACAACCCCACGCAATTGAACCGGCAGGGTCCCGACGTCGGAACACAGTATCGCACTGTCATCTTCTTCCACAGCCCCGAGCAGGAGTCCGCTGCCAAGGCCTCCAAGGAGAAGCTCCAGGCCTCGGGCCATTACAAACGTCCGATTGTGACGGCCATCGTGCCTGCCGAAGAATTCTGGCGGGCGGAAGAGTATCACCAGCAGTACCTGGAGAAACGCGGCCTGGCTTCCTGCCACATCAAATAGGGGCACGCCCTGGCGCCGGGCGGAACTTGTCCCCGCCGATTGGCGGGGAGCCCGGCACGACGCCACCCTAAGTTGAGCTCTGCCTGCTTCATCGCCAGTTCCTGCCGGCTGGCGCGCAACTCGAGCTGCACGCGGTAGAGCGCCATCCCCAGCAGGCAGGCCGCCGTCGTACCGCCGAACGTCAGTCCCCACGTAACCAATTCCGATTCGCGGAACAGGTGCCGGCCGAGATAGAGCAGAATTCCGGCTCCGAGGAGAACCATGACAGGATGGAGCTTCCCGCGCACCGTTCAAACAGTCTGTATCAGGAAGCGCCAGCGTGCAAGCCTTGTCAGAAGAGTGGGCACGAGTGTCGAATTCCGGTCAAGCAGAGTTCGTCGGGGAGGTGTCCTCGGCAGGATTCGTCTGGGGCTCGTATCCACCACACTTCAGAACCGGAAGGCGGGGATACTGCGGATAGCGCGCATCGGTCGCCGCCCGCTGACACTGGTAGAAGATTGAGCCGCGGTCGGAGCGTATCTCTCGCTTGTGCGCGCATGAAGCGCACAAACCCACGCGAGCCGATTCGTTGGGGTCAGAGGGCATGAGAAGGTTAACAGTTTACGCGTTGCTTCGTTCGATGCAAGCAAACGCAAGTGTGGCTGCGTTTGATTCATCCGACTGAAAAGAATGTGCCCGAATCCGGATTCCGAGGATCGGAGGCCGCCTGGGGACCCTCATTTTGCAGGGAAAAACGGAAAGAGCTTCCGGACCTCTGCCTCGTCAGGCTGGCGACCGTATTCGGTGATTTCAAAAGCTTCGGCGTGATGGACGCTGGCTGCCTGGGCGCCGTACCACTTCTCGAGCGCCGCTTTCCACTCCGGCGCCACGCTGCTGGTGCGCTGCGTAGCGAGCCATTGGCGGCGCGCGGCGGGATCCGCTGGCACCTCGGCGAGCCGGCCCGCGAGCCACGGCAGCCATTCGTACATCTGCGAGACGTGCGCGTCGAACATGTCAATTTTCTTTTCGAAGACGTCGTCGATGCCGACCACGATATCCGGCCGGAAAAGTTGCGGGCGTGTGAATCTGTCGGAGAAATAGAGGAAGACGGGGTTCTTCCGTAAAGCGGGCGTATCGCTCACGATGTTCGGCACGGTGACCATGAAGGAAGCGTCCTGCAGCAGCACGCCCGTGTAACGGTGGTCGGGGTGATAGTCGTTGGGACGGGGGGCGAGGACGATGTCGGCCTGCCACTCGCGGATTGTGCGGATAATCTGGCGGCGCACTTCGAGCGAAGGGACAAGCTCGCCGTCGTGGTTGTCGAGCACTTCGTATTCGACGCCGATGCGCCGCCCGGCCTCGATCGCTTCGGCGCGCCGGCGGCGGGCCAAAGCGCCGCCACCCTGGTCCTGATGGCCGGCGTCGCCATTGGTCACGGCGACGAATTTCACCTTGTGCCCGAGCGCCGCGTATTTGGCGGCGATGCCGCCCGCCTTGTTGTCACAATCGTCCGGGTGGGCTCCGAAAGCGATGACACGCAGCTTGGAATAGTCCTGCGCCCAAACCGGCGTCGCCAAAATCAGCAGTGCTGCCAAGATCCGAAGCATCGTTCCCTCCTTAACCTCGAGTGCGTGGGCAAGTCTTATCGCTTGTCGGCGCGGGAGTCAAGCGCCGTGGCGGGACGTCATTAAACGGGCAGGCGCGAATGCAATCCGCCGTCGTCTGGTGATAGGATGAAGCGTAGGGCTCACTCGACAGCGCGGAGTC